>NZ_JBFAVI010000181.1:0-14048 GCF_040679695.1 Micromonospora sp. NPDC052213 | reverse complement strand
ATCGCGACCGCGCTGCAGGAGTCGAAGCTGGAGAACCTGGGTCACCTGGGTGACCGCAACGACCACGACTCGCAGGGCCTGTTCCAGCAGCGCCCGTCCAGCGGTTGGGGCACGGTGGAGCAGATCACCGACCCCGAGTACTCGACCACGGCGTTCCTGAAGGGCCTGAAGCAGGTCGACGGGTGGCAGGACATGCCGCTGACCGAGGCCGCGCAGACGGTGCAGGTGTCGGCGTACCCGGACCACTACGCCCAGTGGGAACAGCAGGCCGCCGACCTGGTTGCCGAGCACTGGAACAAGTGACGACAGTCGAACGATGCCGCTGGCCGGTACCCCTGTTCGGGGGTGCCGGCCAGCGGCGTTTCGGCGTCTCTGCCGCCAGCGGGGCGGTGATCGGGTGGGGCCGGACGCGGACTCCCTCGTCGGCCCTGGGAGGTGGCGGGCGATGAGCGGCGTCGCGGCAGGACATCGTCGCGTCGGGGCCGGGGGAGTGGCCGTCCGGGGCGGGCACGATGCCGGGCGTACAGTCGGCTGGTGGAGCGTACCGAGAGACTGCCCGCGGAGACCCGCCCGCCCGGCGTGGCCACGGCCGATCCCGGCAGCGTCCTGCTGCCGGGCCACGACGTGCCGCTGGGCCGCTACACGACGGTGCGGCGGCTGCTGCCGCAGCGCCAGCGGCGGATGGTCGGGGCCTGGTGCTTCGTGGACCACTTCGGCCCGGACGACGTGGCCGAGCGGCCCGGCATGGAGGTGCCGCCGCACCCGCACACCGGCCTCCAGACGGTGACGTGGCTGCTGGACGGGGAGATCCTGCACCGGGACAGCCTCGGCAACGTGCAGCCGATCCGCCCCGGCCAGCTCAACGTGATGACCTCCGGGCACGGCATCGCGCACTCCGAACGGTCGCCCGATCGGCATCCGCCGCTGATGCACGGCGTGCAGCTCTGGGTGGCGCTGCCGGACCCGGCCCGCGCCGGTGCGGCCGACTTCGCCCACCACGCCGGCCTGCCCCGCTGGCGCGACGGCGAGCTGGACGTCACGCTGCTGGTCGGCGAGCTGGAGGGCGAGCGGTCGCCGGCTGTGACGCACACCCCGCTGCTCGGCGCGCAGCTCGAGGTGCGCGGGGCCGCGCCGGCCAGGCTGCCGCTGCGGCGCGACTTCGAGTACGCGCTGCTGGCCATGTCCGGCGCCGCCGAGGTCGACGGTGTGTCGCTCGCCCCCGGGGCGCTGCTCTACCTCGGCACCGGCCGGGACGGGCTCACCCTGACCGGCGAGGTGGGCAGCCGCCTCCTGCTGCTCGGCGGGGCACCCTTCGAGGAGCCGCTGGTGATGTGGTGGAACTTCGTCGGCCGCTCGCACGAGGAGGTCGCCGCCGCCCGGGAGGACTGGATGGCCGGGCGGCGCTTCGGCGTCGTCGCCGACGACCCGGCCCCGCCGCTGCCCGCCCCGGCACTGCCCACCACCCGGCTCAAGGCGCGCGACCGCAGCGGCGGCGTCCTCGGCTGACCCGGGCAGGCGTGGCCGGGCCCGACATGGGTAGTCGCCGGCATGCCGACCATCTCCCGCATTGAGGACAAGAAGCGACTGGTGCGCCGGCTCGCCGGCAGCGGGCGGGGCTTCGCGGAGCAGTACGGCTTCCGGGTCACGAACAACCCGTCGAGCCTGTTCCAGGTGCTCTGCCTCGCCGTGCTGCTGGCCCGGCGCGGCGACTTCCGGCGCGCCCTGGACACGGCGCACGCGCTGCCCGAGGCGGGCTGGGACAGCGCCGCCCGGCTGGCCCGCTCGCTGCATGCCGACCGGGTGCGCGTGCTGCGCGACAGCGGCCAGCGCGGCGACGTCGACGCGCTCGCCGACACCCTGGGCGACCTGGCCCGGGCCGTCGTCGAGCGCTACCGGGGCGACCTGCGCCGGTTGCGCGCGGTGGCGCACCACGACCCGGCCCGGGAGCGCGAGCTGCTCACCGAGCTGCCCGGCGTGGACGCCGCCGTGGCCGACCTGTTCCTGCGCGAGGCGCAGGCGCTGTGGCGGGAGGTGGCGCCGGTGGCCGACCGCAGGGCGCTGGTCGCGGCCCGCCGGCTGGGGCTGGGGCGCTCCGCCGACGACCTCGCGGGGCTGGCCGGCAGCGGCGAGTCCGAGCGGCTCGCCTGGCTGGTCGGGGCGCTGGCCCGGGTCGACCTGGAGCAGCGGTACGCGGAGCTGACCCCCTGACGCGCGGGGTGCGCTGGCCCACAGTTCGCCGATAATCCTCCGAACGGGGGATGGCGCATCGTATGATGATCTCGGCAGTGATGACCGCCCGGTTCGGGCGTGCATCAACCGCCTGGTGGTCGCGGCCCGGTTCGGGCCTCGTCGGCCGTCGGTCAGGTTCTGCGTGGCGCCCCGGTCGCGGTTCGCGGCCGGGGCGCCCGCCTGTCCGGCTGCTACCCGCTCACCTGGCCAGGCCGGCCAGCAGGTTCACCGTCACCGCGATGACGAACGCCCCGAACAGGTACGACAGCATCGAGTGCCGCAGCACCGTCCGGCGCATCTCGTTGCAGGTGAGCGAGGTGTCGGAGACCTGGAAGGTCGCCCCCACGGTGAACGCCAGGTAGGCGAAGTCGGAGTATTGCGGCGGCTCCGGCTGGTTGAAGTCCACCCCACCGTCCGGCCCGGTGTAGTAGATCCGCGCGTACCGGGCGGCGAACACGGTGTGCACCACCAGCCAGGACAGCAGCACGCTGAGCACGCCCAGCCCGCTGTAGACGTTCCAGAGGGTCGTGGCGGGACCCTGGTGGGCGCGGGTCACCACGACGCCGACCGCCAGCAGGCTGGTCAGGCAGGCGACGAGCAGCAGGGTGTCGCGGGCCGCCCGGTTCGGGTCCTCGTACACCGCCAGCTGGGCCGTCCGGCTCGCGTCCATCGGCCACACCTTGTGCCAGACCAGCACCAGCCAGCTCAGCGCGGCAGCGTCCCAGCCGACCAGGGGGGCGAGCTCCAGCGAGGCCGTCAGCGCGGTGAGGCCGCCGGCCAGCAGCCCGACCACGCCCATCACGGTGAGCTGGAGGGCGGCCGGGGTGTGCCCGTACGGCCGCGGACCGTCACCCACCGGCCCCGCCCTCGCGGGCGCCGCCGCCGGTCAGCCGAGGCGTCGGCAAGGCTCAGATGCCGCGCAGGTGCTGCGAGACCCGCTGGTGCCGCTCCCGGGCCTGCGCCGCCCGCTGGGACGGGCCGACCTCGGGCGCGGCGTCGATGTGTGCGGAGCGGGCCACCTCGTTGCCGTTGGCGTAGTCGACCGGTGGCAGGGCCCGCAGGGCCTGCAACACGTCCGGCGGGGCGCCCTCGCGTTCGGCCTCGCGTACCACGTCGTCCTTCCCGGCCGGGTAGTCCAGGCTCGACAGGTACTGCAGCACGTCGGCGTAACTCGCCATGGTGTCGGCTCCTCCGGGCATCGATCCGGTCACGACCGGCGGCGGTTACCCGCCCGGCGGTCCGTCACGCGCCGTCCGGCGGGAAATTCGCCGCCGTTTCCCGGGCGGGGCACCGGGTACGCGCAGCCGACGCAGGCGCGGAAGGAGCCACGGATGAACTACGACACCTTCGTCGACCAGGTCGCCCGGCGCACCCGCATGTCCTCCGAGCAGGCGGTGGCGCTGACCCGGGCCACGCTGGAGACCCTCGCCGAGCGGCTGACCGGCGGGGAGGTGCTGGACCTGGCGGCGCAGCTGCCCAAGCCGTTGCAGGTGGTGATGAAGCCGAGGCCGCGCACGGAGTCGGCGGACCGGTTCGGTGCGGCCGAGTTCGTCGCGCGGATCGCCGTGCGGGCCGGCGTCGACGAGTCGGCGGCCAGGGACGCCGCCCGCGCGGTCTTCATCACGCTCCGCGAGGCGATCACCGGCGGTGAGTTCGACGACGTGGCCACCCAGCTGCCGCGCGACTACCGGATGCTGGTGGAACCCGCGATGGCTCCCGGCGCCACCCTGCGTCGCTCCTGACCGGCCGACCTGCCCGCCGACCGTCCGTCCCGCGACCCGGCACGGCGGTCGGACGTCGGGGTGCGACCCGCCCCGACCGCCCCGACCGACCCGGCACGACCGGCGGCGGTCAGGCGACCGCGCCGGCGGCGCGCAGGGCGGCGACGTGGCCCGGGTCGAAGCCCGCTTCGGCCAGCAGTTCGTCGGTGTGCTCGCCGGGCTGCGGCGGCGGGCGGCGCAGCGCCGTCGGCGTGCCGGAGAAGCGGGGCGCCGGGGCCGGCTGGATGACCCCGTCCTGCTCCACGAAGGTGCGCCGGGAGGCCAGGTGCGGGTGTTCGGGCGCCTCCCGCCAGTCCAGCACCGGCGCCACACAGGCGTCCGACTGGCCCAGCAGCGCCGTCCACTCGTCCCGGGAGCGGGTGCGGAACAGACGTGCCCACGCCCGGCGCAGCGCCGGCCAGTTCGCCGGGTCGGTGCGGTCCAGCGCCTCGTCCGGGTGCAGCGGGAAGCCGCTGCGCCGGACCAACTCGTCGTAGAACTGCGGCTCCAGCGCGCCGACGGCCAGATGGCGGCCGTCGGCGCACTCGTACGTGTCGTAGAACGGGGCGCCGCCGTCGAGCAGGTTCACCCCACGCGGGTCCTGCCACACGCCCAGCCGGCGCAGCGCGTGGATCTGGGTGCTGAGCACCGCCACGCCGTCCACGATGGCGGCGTCGACCACCTGGCCGCGCGCGCCGCCGCGCACCGCGTACAGGGCCGAGACCAGGCCCAGGGCGAGCATCATCCCGCCGCCGCCGAAGTCGCCGAGCAGGTTCATCGGCGGCACCGGGCGCTCCCCGGGCCGCCCGATCCCGTGCAGCGCCCCGGTCAGCGCCACGTAGCCGATGTCGTGTCCGGCGTACGGGGCGGCGGGGCCGTCCTGCCCCCAGCCGGTCATCCGCCCGTAGACCAGTCGCGGGTTCACCGCCAGGCAGTCCGCCGGGCCGACACCGAGCCGCTCGGTCACCCCCGGCCGGAAGCCCTCGATCAGCGCGTCGGCGCCGCCGACCAGGGCCAGCACCACCTCCCGGCCGCCGGGGGACTTCAGGTCCACCCCGATCGAGCGGCGCCCCCGGTTGAGCAGGTCCGGGTGCGGGCTGCCGAACGCACCCGGGTCCACGTCGGTGGCGCGGTCCACCCGGACCACGTCCGCGCCGAGGTCGGCCAGCATCATCGCGGCGAACGGGCCGGGCCCGATGCCGGCCAGCTCGACCACCCGTACGCCGGCCAGCGGGCCGGCCGGCACGTCGTCGGTCATCGGCACACCATAGGCGCTGCGCGTTTGCGCCGTAAGGGGCCGGGAACCCGCCGGGCGAGAGGCGGGAGGTGGCGTGGTCGACGACCGGATCAGGGTGGCCATGCTGCACGGTCCCGGCCGGCCCGACGCCGACGGCGTCAGCGACTACGTGGCGCACCTGGTCGAGGCGCTGGACGACGTGGACGTCGAGGTGACCCCGGTGCCGGTGCGTCCCGACGGGGACGGGGGCCGCTGGCGGGCCGCCACCGTCCGGGCCGCGCGCCGGGTCCGCGAGCTGGCCCCCGACGTGGTGCACGTGCAGTTCGCGCCGTCGGCGTACCGGTTCTCCGGTCAGCCCGGCCTGCTGCCGTGGCGGCTGCCCCGGCGGGTGCCGCTGGTCACCACCCTGCACGAGTACGGGTGGTGGGCCTGCCCCGGCTGGCTGCCGGGCCGGCTCTGGTCGGCGGCGGAGCGGGCCCGCTGCTGGGACCGGGAGTCGGGCCGGCTGGTGCCGGCCAGCGCGGCGGTCATCGTCACGAACCCCGGCCACGGGGCCGTGGTCCGCGCGCGCACCGGTCGCGCCCCGACGCACATCCCGATCGCCCCGAACGTCGCCGACCACGTCGGCGCGGCCACCGCCGGGCGGCACCTGCGGGCCGAGCTGGGGCTGCCCGAGGGCGCCCCGCTGCTGGCCTTCTTCGGCTTCGTGCACCCCGTGAAGGGGCTGCGGCACCTGGTCGAGGCGCTGCCCGACCTGCGGCGCGACCACCCCGAACTGCGGCTGCTGGTGGTGGGCGGGTTCACCTCGCAGGCGTTGCCGGAGCAGGAGGCGCGGGCGTTCCGCGCCGAGCTGACCGGGCTGGCCCGCCGGTGCGGGGTGGCCGAGGCGGTGACGTTCACCGGGCACCTGCCCGCCGAGCGGGTCTCCGCCGCGCTGCACGCCGCCGACGTGGCGGTGCTGCCGTTCACCGCCGGGGTGACCACGAAGAGCGGCGCCCTGCTCGCCGCGCTGGCGCACGGCGTGCCGACGGCGGTGACGGTGCCCGACTCCGCCGACGACGAGCTGCGCCGGGGCGGGGCGGTGGCGGTGATCGGGCGGCGCCGGGACAGCGCCGCGATCGCGCGCACCGTGGGCAGGCTGCTGGCCGATCCGGTGTTGCGCCGCCGGCTCGCCGAGCGGGGGCGGGCCTTCGCCGCCGCGTACTCCTGGCCGAGGGTCGCCGCCGCGCACCGCGACCTCTACGCGCGGACGCTGGGGCGGGCCGGTGCCTGAGGCGTACGCGGACATCCTGGTGGTGGACCTGCTCGGCGGGATCGGCGACCTGCTGATGCTGCTGCCGGCGGTGCACGGCCTGGCCCGCCGCAACCCGGGCGCGCGGCTGCGGGTGCTCACGCACGACCCGGGGGCGGAGCTGGTGCGCGCCGACCCGGCGGTCGCCGAGGTGCGCACTCCCCGCCACGGCCGGCCGGGCGCGGAACGGGAGGCGGTGGTCGAGGCGCTCGCGGCGGCGCGGCCGGACCTGGCGGTCAGCACCACCCGCTACGACGGCATCGCGGAGCTGCTGGAGGCCGCCGCCGCGCGGGCGGTGACGAACCTGTGGCGTGGCCCGCCACCGCACCAGCCGGTGGGCGCGCGCTACCTGGAGATCCTGCACGCCGAGGGGCTGCTGGACGCCGCCGACCGGTCCGCCCGCCCGCGTGTGCACGTCGACGACGAGGCGCGTCGCGCCGGAGAGCGGGCGGTGGCCCGGTTGGTGGGGGAGCCGCTCGCGCCGCCCGTGGTGCTGGTGACCGACGTCGGGATGGCGGTGAAGCGGTGGCCCGGGCGGCGCTGGCGGACCCTGGCCGGGGAGCTGGCTCGGCGCGGTCACCCGGTGCTCACGGTCGGCCCCGTCGACCCCGACGCGCCGCTCGGGGTGCCGCTGCCCCGGTCCGACCTGCCCACGCTCGCCGGCCAGTTCGCCGCGGTGGGCCGGCGCGGCGGGGTGGTGGTCGGGTCCGACACCGGGCCGGTGCGGCTCGCCGCCGCCGCCGGCGCCACGACGGTCGCGCTGTTCGGCCCCACCGACGCCCGGCGGTACGGGATGGGCGGCACGGATCTCCAGGGGTTGCCGGGGTGCCCGCACCGGCGCCCCACCGCCATCACGGAGCAGCCGTGCTGGTGGGAGGCACGTTGCCCGCTCGACGCGGCAGGCCCGGCGTGCATGGCCGACCTCGACGTGGCCGCCGTGCTCGCCGCCGTCGCCGCCCGCTGACCGCCGCCCGGCCGGTACGGGTGGCGTGCCCGCTCGACGGGGGCGCGCGTGATCCCGTGTGCCCCGTTTGCCGTGCCCGCCGAGCCTGCCATAACCTTGTCGCCACGAGGGGAGTACTTCCCACGAGCCATCCCGGTCAGTACGGCGTGCCCGGAGCACGCCTCGGGTGGTTGCCCACAGAACGGTGGGTGAAGGAGACCTCGAACATGACAGGGTGTTCGAGGAGGCTCCATGTCCGATTTGCCGTACCTTGCCGCGACCGAGATCCACTCGGTCGGCACCCCCACGCTGTGGGGCGTCACCATCGCCGCCGTGCTCGCCCTGCTGGTGCTGGACTTCCTGGTCACCCGCCGGCCGCACGAGGTGTCGATCCGGGAGGCGCTGGGCTGGTCGACGTTCTACATCGCCCTGCCGCTCGCCTTCGGCGCGTGGGTCTGGTCCCGCTACGGCTCCGAGCAGGGCGTGGAGTACCTCACCGGTTACCTGGTGGAGAAGTCGCTCTCGGTCGACAACCTGTTCGTCTTCATGCTGCTGCTGGCCGCGTTCGCGGTGCCGGCGGTGCTCGCCCAGCGGGTGCTGCTCTACGGCATCGTCGGGGCGCTGGTGCTGCGCGCGGTCTTCATCGCCCTCGGCGCGGCGGCCCTGCAGACCCTGGACTTCGCCTTCCTGCTCTTCGCGGTCATCCTGATCGTTACCGCCGTGAAGCTGCTGCGTGACGCCCTCTCCGGGCACGAGCAGGAAGTCGACATCAACAAGATGCGCTCGGTGCAGCTGCTGCGCAGGTTCATGCCGGTCACCGAGGAGTACCACGGCACGAAGATGACCGTGCGCCTCGCCGGACGGCGGACGCTCACCCCGTTCGCCCTCGTGGTGGTCGCCCTGCTCGTCACCGACGTGGTCTTCGCCGTCGACTCGGTGCCCGCCGTGTACGGCATCACCGAGGACCCGTACCTGGTCTTCGCCACCAACGCGTTCGCCCTGCTGGGGCTGCGCGCGCTCTACTTCGTGCTGCACGCCGCGCTCAGCCGGCTGGTCCACCTCAGCTACGGTCTGGCGATCATCCTGGCGTTCATCGGCGTCAAGCTGGGCCTGCACTGGGCGCACGGCATCTGGGCGGGCGTGCCGGAGATCCCCACCCTCGCCTCGCTGGGCGTCATCATCGGCGTCCTGGTGGTCGTCACGCTCACCAGCCTCCGGGCCACCCGCGGCGCCGCGCCGGGCAGGAAGGAAATGGTGGTCGAGCGGCGCTGAGCGTCACCCGCCGCGGTGCCGTTCCGGCCGACCACGCCTGCCCGACCCACCCCGGGTGGTACGACTGACGGGTGGGAATCGTGTCACCGGGCTTCCAGGGCCGGCCCCGCTCCGCGGAGCCGGCCCTGCCGCCGGGGCAGTACCTGACGGAGGACTTCCCGGTCCTCTCCGCCGGCCCGACGCCCAGGGTGCCGCTGGAGACCTGGGAGTTCCTCATCTCCACCGAGTCCGGCGTGGAGTTCCGCTGGACCTGGGACGAGCTGATGGCGCTGCCCCAGGAGACCCCGACGGTGGACATCCACTGCGTCACCCGCTGGTCGAAGCGCGACACCGACTGGCAGGGCGTCTCCCTGGACACGCTGCTGGAGGGCATCGACATCGGCGCGCACTACGCGCAGGCCCACTCGTACGGCGGCTACACCACCAACCTGCCGCTGGCCGACCTGCGCGGCGGGCGGGCGTGGGTGGCGCACTCGTACGACGGCGGGCCCCTGCCGGCCGAGCACGGCGGCCCCGCCCGGCTGCTCGTGCCGCACCTGTACTTCTGGAAGTCCGCCAAGTGGGTGCGCGGCATCCGGCTCACCACGGAGGACCAGCCCGGATTCTGGGAGACCGCCGGCTACCACGACTACGGTGACCCGTGGCGTGAGCAGCGGTACCAGGGCGATTGACCGCCCCGCTGCGGTGGCGGGTGGCCCGGCTCGCCGAGCGCCGGGTGGAGACGCCGACCGCGCACACGCTGGTGCTGGAGGTGCCCGGCTGGCCGGGGCACCTGCCCGGGCAGCACGTCGACGTGCGGCTGACCGCCCCCGACGGGTACCAGGCGGCGCGGTCGTACTCGCTGGCCGGACCGGCCGACGGGGACCGGATCGCGCTGACCGTGCAGCGGCTGCCCGACGGCGAGGTGTCGCCGTACCTCGTCGACGTCTACGCCCAGGGCGACCCGGTGGAGGTGCGCGGCCCGGTCGGCGGCTGGTTCGTCTGGCGGCCGGAGGAGGCCGCGCCGGTGCTGCTGGTGGCCGGCGGCTCGGGCGTGGTGCCGCTGATGGCGATGGTGCGGGCGCGCCGCGCCGCCGACAGTCGCGCGCCGTTCCGGCTGCTCTACTCGGTGCGCACCCCCGCCGACGTGTTCTACGCCGACGAGCTGCGCGCCCGCGTCCGCGACGACCGGGGCCTGGACGTGACGTACGTGTACACCCGCCAGGCGCCGGAGGGCTGGCGGGGGGAGCCGCACCGGATCGGCCTGGCCGACGTCAGCAGCCACGGCTGGCCGCCCGAGCTGGAGCCGCTCTGCTACGTCTGCGGCCCGACCGGCTTCGTGGAGACCGTGGCGGACCTGCTCGTCGGGCTCGGCCACGCGAGCCGGCGGGTGAAGACCGAGCGGTTCGGCCCGACCGGCTGAGCGTCGAGGAGGAGTGTCCGATGACCGAGCTGTCGTACCTGGATGGCAACATGCTCGACGGCCCGCTGCGGGAGCTGTTCGCCGTCGACCTGAGCGCCGCCAGCGGGCGGTGCGCGCACTGCGGCACGCTCGGCCCGCTGGCCGGCCTGCACGTCTACTCGCACGCGCCCGGGCTGGTGGCCCGCTGCCCGAACTGCGCCGAGGTGATGTTGCGGCTGGTCCGCTCGCCCGACCGGGCCTGGCTGGATCTGCGCGGGGCCACCTTCCTCCAGGTGCCGATGCCGCTGGACCAGCCGCACCCGGGCCCGCTGTGACGGCGGGCCCGGACGGGGGCGGGGCGGGCCCGGCAGCCGGGAGGGGCGGAGGTGGGGCGGTGGACGAGGACCTGCGGGCGCGGTCGGCGCGGCAGGTGTTCGAGGACCACCTGCGGCTGGCCGCCGAGCACCGGTTCGCGGAGGACCTGGCGCGCAACGTGTCGCCGTCCTGCGTGGTGCTGGAGCGCCGGGGCGTGTTCCGGGGGCACGCCGGGGTCCGGGAGCTGGCGCGCTGGCTGGAGGAGGAGCTGCCCGGCGGCGGGTACGCGTACACGAACAAGCTGGTCGATGGCCGGATGGCGTTCCTGGAGTGGACGGCGGAGGCCGAGGGCGTGCGGGTCCGCGACGGGGCGGACTCGTTCCTGATCGAGCAGGGCTGGATCGTCGCCCAGACCATCCACTACACCGTCGAGCGCACCGGCGGCGGGTGACGGCTCCCGGCGCGATCGGGCGCAATCCGCTGGACATCGCCGGTGGGGGCGGCCACAGTTGTCCGCCGTGAGATACCTGCGTACCGCCGGGCCCGTCGGCATCCGCCGGCCCCGGCCCGCCGACGAGGCCGAGTTCGTCGCGGCGGCCCGGCGCAGCCGGGACCTGCACCACCCCTGGCTCTCCGCCCCCGACGACCCGACGAGGTACGCCGCGTACCTGGCCAAGATCCGGCGGCGGGACCACGCCGGCTACCTGATCTGCGACCGGGCCTCCGGCGCCATCGCCGGGTACGTGAACATCAGCGGGATCCTCATGGGCGCGCTGCGCGGCGGATACCTGGGCTACGCCGCCTTCCTGCCGTACAGCGGCACCGGGCACGCCTCGGCCGGCATCGGCCTGGTGGTCGCGCACGCCTTCGACGCGCTCGGCCTGCACCGGCTCGAGGCGAACATCCAGCCGGGAAACGAGCCGTCCCGCCGGGTGGCCCGCCGGCTCGGCTTCCGGCTGGAGGGCTACTCACCCGAGTACCTGTTCATCGACGGGGCGTGGCGCGACCACGAGCGGTGGGCGATCACCGCCCCGGCCGGGCCGTAGGTGGTCAGCGCCCGGGCCGGCGCGTCTCGGGGCGCTGGCCGCCCAGGCGCTCGATCCGTCCCTGCTTGTGCTCGACGCGCCGCCGCTGCCGGGGCGTGAGGTGTTTCCGGCCGCTCTGCCGCAGGTAGATCGGCTGCCGCTGGTCGTTGGACATCGGCATGCTCATCGCGCAGTCCTCCCATCGCCGCGGTGGACCACCAGCGTGCCTCCGGGCCGGGTGAGACGAACCCACCCGGCCCGGGTGATCCGACGGGGCCTGGTGCTGAGATTGCCCGATCTGCCATGTTTGTCGGGGCGTGGCGTGGGAACGGGGCCGCAATGACGAAACCTCGTGTGGTGATCGTGGGGGCCGGGTTCGCCGGATACCACGCGGCGAAGACGTTGAGCCGGTTGGCCAGGGACCGGGCCGAGATCGTGTTGCTGAACTCCACCGACTACTTCCTCTACCTACCGCTGCTGCCCGAGGTGGCCGCCGGCGTCGTGGGGCCGACCCGGATCTCCGTGCCGCTGACCGGGACCCTCGACGGGGTGCGGGTGGTCATCGGCGAGGCCGACCACGTCGACCTGCAGAACCGCTGGGTCGGGTTCACCCAGCCGGAGGGGGACCGCAACCGGCTCGCGTACGACCGGCTGGTCCTCGCCGTCGGCAGCGTCAACAAGCTGCTGCCGATCCCCGGCGTCACCGAGTACGCGCACGGCTTCCGTGGCCTGCCCGAGGCGCTCTTCCTGCACGACCACGTGGTCCGGCAGATCGAGTTGGCCGAGCAGGCCGAGGACCCCGCCGAGCAGAAGGCCCGCGCCACCTTCGTCGTCGTCGGCGCCGGCTACACCGGCACGGAGGTGGCCGCGCACGGCCAGCTCTTCACCGACGAGCTGGTCTCCCAGCGCCCCCGACTCAAGATCCGCCCGAGGTGGATGTTGCTGGACGTCGCGCCCCGGGTCCTGCCCGAGCTGGACAAGCGGATGTCCGACACCGCCGACCGGGTGCTGCGCCGGCGCGGCGTCGACGTGCGGATGGGCACCTCCGTGGCCGAGGCCACCGCCGACGGGGTGAAGCTCACCGACGGCGAGTACGTCCCCACCTGCACCCTCGTCTGGTGCGTCGGCGTGCGCCCCGACCCGTTCGTCGCCGAGCTGGGGCTGCGCACCGAGAAGGGCCGCCTGGTCGTCGACGAGTACCTCGGCGTCCCCGGCTTCCCCGAGGTGTACGCCTGCGGCGACGCCGCCGCGGTGCCGGACCCGACCCGGCCCGGGCAGATCTGCGCGATGACCGCGCAGCACGCCCAGCGGCAGGGCAAGCTGGCCGCGCACAACATCGCCGCCTCCTACGGACAGGGGCGGCGCAAGGCGTACAAGCACTACGACCTGGGCTGGGTCGTCGACCTGGGCGGCAAGGACGCGGCGGCGAACCCGTTGAAGGTGTCGCTGTCGGGGCTGCCCGCCAAGGTGGTCACCCGGGGCTACCACCTGCTGGCGATGCCGGGCAACCGGGCCCGGGTGGGCGCCGACTGGATGCTGGACGCGGCGCTGCCCCGCCCGGCGGTGCAGCTCGGCCTGGTTCCGGCCAACGCGGTGCCCCTGGAGAGCTCCTCGCCCGAGGTGGCCGTCCGGGCCCGCTGACCAGCGCCGCACCCCGCCGGATCCGCCGTTTCCCGGGGCCACCGGGCGACTCGACCGCGTCCGGGCCCGGGGCGGGCGAGCCCTCGGCGGTCAGGCCGGGCCGGGTGGTGGCTCGTCGGTGGCGGTGAGGGCGGCGTCGGTGGCGGGCCGGGCGCCGGCGACGAACGCGTCCAGGGTCGCCCCGTGCAGCACCCCGCCGGGCACCGGATCCCGCGCCGCGCGGGCCGCCAGCCGGGCCACCGGCAGCCGTCCGGCGCGCGGCGCGGCGGCGAGGACGAGGTTGCCGTACCGCCGGCCGCGCAGCATCCGCCGGTCGGCGACGAGGCAGACGTCGGCGAAGACGGCCCGCAGGGTGGCCGCCTGCACCCGGGTGAAGACCAGCGGCGGCAGGTCCGTCACGTTGACCAGGTAGAGACCGTCCGGGCGCAGGGCCCGGGCCACCCCGGCGGCGAACTCGACGGTCGTCACGTGCCCGGGCATCCGGGCGGCCCGGTAGATGTCGGCGAGCACCAGGTCGTACCCGCCGCGCGGGGCGCCGGTCAGCGCGTCCCGGGCGTCGGCCACCCGCACGCGGACGTCGGCGGGCAGGGCCGGCAGTTCCCGCGCCACCAGGTCGACCACGGCCGCGTCCCGCTCGACGACCAGTTGCGCCGAGCCGGGCCGGGTGGCGGCCAGGTAGCGGGGCAGGGTCAGCGCGCCGCCGCCGAGGTGCAGCGCGTCCAGCGGCCGGCCGGGCGGCGCTGCCAGGTCCGCCACGGTGGCCATTCGCCGTACGTACTCGAAGTGGAGGTGGCGGGGGTCGGCGACGTCCACGTAGGACTGCTCCACGCCCGCGGCGAGCAGTGTGCGCCCGGTCGGTCGGGCCGGGTCCACGACCAGCTCCAGCCGGTGCGCGTCGACGTCCATGCCGGCACTTAGCCGAGCCTCGGGGGCGGGCCGGCGGGGCGGTCGCCC
>NZ_JBFAVI010000180.1:0-14072 GCF_040679695.1 Micromonospora sp. NPDC052213 | reverse complement strand
ACCCACGAACACGCCCGGCTCCCTGCCGGCGTCGAACCATACCCGGTCGGCTCCGCCCCACCAAATCCACCTCACGGCGAATCCGGGGCACCGCCGGTCCCGGACCCGAGGAGCACAACCCCCCGAACCCGAAGCTCATTCCCACGCTCCGGCCTCCAGGGCTTTCGCCCCGTTTCGTCCGTTCCGCGCTGGCAGAGAGAAAGTTACGCGTCCCGCGGGAAGATCGTCAAATCGGCGACCGGCGTCGCGCGTCACAGCCGGGACGCCGCAGCCTGCCGCCCGCGATCGAAGCGGGCGGCAGGCTGACGCCCGACCGTCGGGAGACGCTGCGGCGGCGCGGCCGGACGTGGTGGTGGTCTGCGTCCCCCCGCACACACCCACCTGCCGATCGCCCTGGGCTGCCTCGCGGCCGGCGCCGCCGACCTGCTGCCGGAGAAGCCGCCGGTGCTGTCCACCGCCGAGCACCGTGAGCTGGCCGCCGCCGGTGCAGGGCGTGCGCGTGCAGCGGCGTGTAGGTGCGGTAGCCGTGCGGGGTGCCGTCCGCCGAGCACCGTGGGGCCGCCGCCCCCGCGGCGACGGGCCGGGCGTGCCAGGTCGACCGCCAGCCCTCTCGGCTCGGCGGTGCTCGCGAGCCGACCGACGGTTCGGGCCGGACGGCGCAACGTCGTCACCGGCGTCCCGACGGTCGCGGAGCGGCAGCGCCCTGACGCCTATCTACGCGCGGGCGCCGTGAGCCGGCCGCCTGACGCGAGTCCACATCAGACACGTTTGCCTCACCTGGCGGTACGCCGCGGTGGGACACCACCCCCGGAAGCAGTCGACACCTACGGCGGCTCCGCGGCCGGCACGATCCGTCCCGCGGGGCCGCCGGGCGGGGTCACCCCGTTCCACCGGCCCGCGCGGCGGCGGTAGCGTGGCGCCACATCACGGCCCGTGGCGCGGACTCCCCGCCGGTGTGGCGCTCGCGATCGTACGGAGGAGGGTGCATGTCCCACGGCGAGCAGCCGTTCGCGGCACGCGAGGACGCGACCTCGCGGCCGAGCTTTGACCTCGCACTGCGCGGCTACGACAAGCGGCAGGTCGACCGGTACGTCGAACAGGTCGACGGCGAGCGGTCGGCGCTGGCCGCCGAGCGGGAGCGGGCCTCGGGCCAGGTGCGGGAGCTGACCGCCGAGCTGCACCGGCTGCACGCGGAAGTCGCCGAGCTGCGCGAGCGGCCGGCGCAGCCGGACCGGGCGTCCTTCCGCGACCTGGGACCGATGGTCGACCAGATCCTGGCCCTGGCGGAGAAGCAGGCCGGGGTGATCACCGACGCCGCCGGTCAGGAGGCTGCCGAGCTGCGGGCCGAGGCGGAGCGGGCGCTCACCGAGGCACGGGAGCACGCCGCCACGACGCTGCGGGAGCTGGCGGAGGAGGCGGAGGCCCGGCGCGCCCAGGACGAGCAGGAACACGAGGAACGCCGCGCCAACGCCCAGGCCGAGCTGGCCCGG
This sequence comes from Micromonospora sp. NPDC052213, assembly GCF_040679695.1. Classification (NCBI taxonomy): domain Bacteria; kingdom Bacillati; phylum Actinomycetota; class Actinomycetes; order Micromonosporales; family Micromonosporaceae; genus Micromonospora; species Micromonospora sp. NPDC052213. Next base: position 12,582 of record NZ_JBFAVI010000180.1, on the reverse strand, counting down.
ATCCGCGAGGCGGCGGAGCGCCTGCGGGCGGCCGGCGAGGCAGCCCACGACCACGCGCTCCAGGAGGCCAGGCGGATCGACGAGCAGAGCGCCCAGCAGCTCGAACAGGCCCGCGCCGAATCCGAGGCGTTCCTGACCGCGGCCCGTACCCAGATCCAGCAGGAAATGCAGGCGGCACGCGCGAAGACCCAGCAGGAGCTGGGCCAGTGGCAGGCCGGCGTGGAGCGGGAGATAAACGAACGGCGGGCCGCCGCCGAGCAGGAGGTCACCGAGCAGCGCGCGGCGGCGGAGCGGGAGCTGGCCGGCCAGCGCTCGGCGGCCGAGCAGGAGATCGCGACGCTGATCGCCGAGGCGCAGCAGTACGCCGCCACGTTCCGCCAGCGCGCCGACGAGCAGGCCGCGGCCCACCAGCAGCAGCTCGCCGCGGCGCAGCAGGGCCTCCGGGACCGGCGGGAGGCGCTGGCCCGGTTGCAGTCCGAGCTGGAGACGGCGCAGCAACAGCTCGCCCAGGCGCGGCAGGACAGCGCCAACGCCGAGCGGGAGTTCACCGACCTGCAACAGCGCCTCGCCGAGACCCGGCAGGAGTTGGCCGACGAGCAGCACCGGCTCGACGAGGTGCGCCGGGCCGCGGATTCCGCCGAGCAGCACGCCAAGGAGGTCCGTGCCCGGGTGAAGCGGGAGGCGAAGCGGGTGGCGGACCTGGCCGCGGCGGCGGTCATGGCGGCCGCCACGGGTGGCGCGGAGACCGCCGAGTACCCGCAGGTCGGCGCCCGTGCGCGCGGTGACCGGCCGGCGGCGCCCGCCGTCGAGGCCGTGGGCGGCGGGGCCGGCTACGCGGCAGGCGGCGTCGAGGCCGGGGCGGGCGGGGCCGGCGGCGCGGCGGGGACCCCGGCCGGCGACGCGGGGCGGGCACCGGCCGACGAGGAGGGGCGGTCCCCGGGCGGCACCGTGACGCAGCCGCCGGCGGACCGGGTGGTCGCCCCCGGCTGACGCGGCACGATGTGCTGGGGCTCCTGGCCGGCGTCGAGCCGGCGGGTCGGGGAGGTCCCGGCACTCGCTGGTCAGGTCGCGGGCGAGCGTGGCCTCGTGGGCGCGGAGCGGCTGGGCGGCGCCACCGACCAGGACTCGTTGCACAGCGAGGTCGCCCCCGACGGTGCCCTACACTCGCTCGCGGCGGGCGGTAGCGCAGAGGTCGTCGCGCCTCCTTGGCAGGGAGGAGGACGCCGGTTCGATTCCGGCCCGTCCGCCGCCCGGGCGTCGTCCCCTCCGGTCCGTGCGGGCCGTAGCGCAGCGGTCGTCGCGCCCGGTCTCCAAAACCGGGAGGACGCCGGTTCGAATCCGGCCGGTCCGCACCCCCTACACTCCCCGGCGAGCGGGTCGTAGCGCAGAGGTCGTCGCGCCCGACTGCTATTCGGGAGGACGCCGGTTCGATCCCGGCCGGCCCGCTCCCGACGGGAACGGGGACGCCGACATGGAGCGCCGACGCGAGCGGGAGCGGCACCTGCGGCTCCTGCGGTACGCCTCGCCGCCGGGCATGGTCGCCGCCGCCACCGCCCGCCGCCACGCCGGGGACTGGCGGGGCGCGTGCCGGGCGGCGCTGGTCGACGCGCACATCGACCTGCCGGACGTGGCCTCCCGGTACGGCGGCGGCGAGGCCGCCCGGATCGAGGACGAGCTGCGCGGCCTCGCCCCGGACCTGCTGCGCCGCTTCCTGCCCCGCACCGACTCACTGGCCCTGCTGCCGCGGGCCGTCGTCGTGCTCACCCGGCTGCCCGGCCCGGTCCCGACGGGCGCCGAGCCGCCCGACTCCGGCGTCCCGCTGCTGGTGGCGACGCTGCCGCTCACCGACCGCGCCCCGCAGCGGATCGGGCTACGGGTCACCGACAGCCGGCGCCTGCCGCCCCGGTGGCACGACCTGCCGGGCTGGTGCTGGGACGCGGCGGCGGTCGACGCGCGCCGCTGGGCGTACGGCGCCTCGGCCGCCCGGCTCGCCTGGCACTCGCCCGACGGCCACCCGTACCCGTCCGGCGGCACGGGTGGGCCGGCGCTTACCGGCGACCGGGCCGCGGAGGTGGAAGCCCTCGCCGCGCTGCTGTCGGCGGGACGACCGGTGGCGGCGTACGAGGCGGCCGGGTTCACCGTCGACGCCGACGAGGCCCGGCAGCACGCCGCCTGGTTCGCGGCCCCGCTCGCCGCCCACGGGCCGGCGCTGCCCGTGCTCGCCCACGAGGCCCGCCGCCTCGCCCACCGCTACGGGGCGACGACACAGGTCAGCGCGGACCGCCGGCTCGCCGTCGAGGTCGCCGCCGACGGCCGACCGACCGTCCGTAGGGCGAGCTGGCGCGATCCCGCCGTCGGGCCGTGCGCCTTCGGGATACCGGGGCCGACGGACGTGGCGCTGCTGCGTCGGGGCGACCTGACGCCGGACGAGCTGCACCCGTTGGTGCACGAGGCGTTGTTCCCGGGTCGGGCGCAAACGTGGCGGGCTGCGGCACCGGCGCCGCCCGCACCGATCCGGATCCGGTGCGGGCCCGACTGGCACGTCGTCCGCCCCGCCGACGGGCGCCTCGCCACCCCGCACCACAGCGACGAGGAACTGCGCCGGGAGTTCCTGCTGGCCGGGCTGGGCGGGCCGCTCCGGGGCTGCGCGGCGGCGGTGCGGGCCTGGCGCACCGGGGCGAGACCGGTGCCGAAGGAGATCCGCAGGCTCCGGCAGGAGGTCTTCGCCCGCGCGTTGCACGGCGACACCGACGGCGTGCTCGCCCTGCTCGCCGACGGTCTCGACCCCGGGCTGCGCGACGGCGCGGGCGGCACGCTGATGCACTGGCTGTCCCACCTGGACCACACGAGGATGCTGCCGGCGCTCGCCGCCGCCGGTCTCGACGTCGACGAACGCGACCGGGACTGCCGCGTCCCGCTGCACGCCGCCGCGGTCGCACTGGACACCGAGGTGATGGCGGCCCTGCTCGCGGCCGGCGCCGACCCGGACGCCGTCGACGCGCAGGGCCGCACCCCCGCCGGGCTGCTCGCCGCCACGCGGAAGCTGACGCGCCGAAACTGATGCGACGGTAGTCGACGCGCGGAAGCTGACGCGACGTAGTCGACGCGCTGTCGGTGGCCTTCGGTATGCTCCCGCGCGGCGAGGCCGTAGCGCAGAGGTCGACGCGCCTTGACAGCAAGCTGGAGGACGCCGGTTCGAATCCGGCCGGTCTCGCCGCCACCCCTTCACGAAGGAGCACCGTGTCCGTCGACCGCGCCGAGTTGGCGGCCTGCCTGGCCGTCCTGGCCCGGCTCGACGACGCCGACCTCGACGAGGCGACCCGGCAGGAGTTGGAACGGGCGGTCACGGCCGCCCACCGGGGAGTGAAGAAGCGCGCCAAGGCCCGCCGGGACGCCGCGACCCGGGCGGCGGACCGCGCGCTGCTGGCCGGCGCCACCCGGTTCCACACCGAGATCCCCGACGTCGCCCCGCCCGTTTCCGGCCGACCCGCCGCCCTGGCCGGGGACGGCGCGGACCACGACGTGGTGGAGCGCGGGTCGTTGCGTCGGGAGCGGCACTGCTACGTGTGCAAGCTGCCCTACCGCCGGGTGGACGTCGACTACCACCAGATGTGCCCGCCGTGCGCGGCCGAGAACCGCGAGCGGCGGCACGCCCGTTGCGACCTGACCGGGCGCACCGCCGTGGTGACCGGCGGCCGGGTGAAGATTGGCTTCCACACCGCGCTCAAGCTGCTCCGCGACGGCGCCGACGTGATCGTGACGACCCGGTTCCCCCGGGACGCCGCCCGCCGCTTCGCCGCCGTGCCGGACGCGGACGACTGGGTCGACCGGCTCTACGTGCACGGGCTGGACCTGCTCGACCTGGCCGGCACGCTCGACTTCGTCACGCTGGTCGGCCGGCGCTTCGCCGGGCTGGACATCCTGGTCAACAACGCGGCGCAGACGCTGTACCGGCCGGAGGCGTACCACCGGGAGGTCCGGGCGGCCGAGTCGACGGCGCTGGAGGGGCCGGCGGCGCGGATCGCGGTCGGGGCCGCGCCCGCCGCCACCACGGCGCGGCGGCTGCCCGCCGGGCTGGACGCGTTCTTCCCGGCCGGGCAGGTCGACGAGACGGGCCAGCCGCTCGACCTGCGCGAGGTCAACTCGTGGGTGCTCAGCGACGCCGACGTGAGCCCGCACGAGTGGTTGCAGGTGCACGTGGTCAACGCCTTCGCGCCCTTCCTGCTCACCTCCCGGCTGCGCCCGCTGATGCAGGCGAGCGCCCACCCGCAGCGGCATGTCGTGCAGGTCTCGGCGATGGAGGGCAGCTACAGCCGCTCCGGCAAGACCACCCGGCACCCGCACACCAACATGGCCAAGGCGTCGCTGAACATGCTGGTCCGCACGGTCGCCCCCGACTATCTGGCCAGTGGCATCCACATGAACAGCGTGGACACCGGCTGGGTCACCGACGAGCGGCCGCACCCCGGCAAGACCGCCCAGCGTGACCTCGGGTTCCGGCCGCCGCTCGACGTGGTCGACGGCGCCGCCCGGGTCTACGACCCGATCGTCCGGGGCGTCCGCGGCGCGCCGGTGAGCGGCCAGTTCCTCAAGGACTACCGGAGCGTGCCCTGGTGACCCGTCCCACGCCGGTGCGGTGCCCGGCCATCGCCGACCCCGACGCCGGGCTCGCCGACCCGGCCGACTTCGACCCGCTGCTGGTCCGTCTCTCCGTGCCGGACGCGGTGGTCGCGCCCGAGGAGTTCCCGCGCGGCACGGTGCAGCCCGACGGCCGGCTCGACCTGTGCAAGCAGGGCGTCGGCCCGGCGCAGACCGCCCGGATCGTGGCCGCCGCGGTCGACTCGCCGCTGGTGCGGCACCTGCTGCTGGGCACCAACGGCCTCGGCGCGGAGGGCGCCCGGGCGGTCGCCGAGGCGCTGCGACCGGGGCACCACCTCGAGACGCTCTACCTGGGCTGCAACCGGATCGACCCGGCCGGGGTCGACGCGCTCGCCGCCCGGCTGGCCGGCGACCACACGGTGCGGGCGCTGTGGCTCAAACGCAACCCGGTCGGCGACGAGGGCGTCCGGCGGCTCGCCGCCGCGCTCGCGGTGAACTCCACCATCCGCACGCTGGACCTGGTCAACGTCGGGATGAGCGTACGCGGGCTGGCCGCCCTGGCCGAGGCGCTGGCCGCCCGGGAGCGGCCGGTGCAGCGGCTCTTCCTCGGCGGCAACGGCTTCGGCCCGGACGCGGTGCCGGTGCTCGGCGCGCTGGTCCACGCCGCCGGGGTCCGGGAGCTCTACCTGGCGGCGAACCACCTCGGGGACGCCGGCGCCGCCGCCCTCGCCGAACTGGCCGACGGGGTGGAGGTGACGCTCGGTCTGGGCGGCAACGGGATCACCCCGGCCGGGGTGACCGCGTTGGCCCGGCACCTGGGCGCCTGGCGGGCGCTGGACCTGGCCCGGCCGCCTTCGGAGCGGGCTCTCGGGGCGCGCGGCAACGTGGTCGGCGACGAGGGCGCGGCGGCGCTCGCCGACGCGCTGCCCGCCGCCCGGCTGCGCCGGCTGGACCTGCGGCGTACGGAGATCGGTGGGCGGGGCGCGAAGCGGCTCGTCGAGGCCGTCGAGGGCCACCCGACGCTGGAGTACCTGGGCATCAACGGGGGCGTGCCGCGCCGACAGCGTCGCCGGGCCTCGGCCCTGCTCGCCGAGCGGCCGGTCACCGCGCCGCACGAGGACATCCGGGCGATCGCGAGCGTCTACCGGTGAACCCGCCCGTCGTCGACGAGATCCGCACCTGGCAGCGCGTCCGGCGGTACGCCGTGCCGGCCGCGATGGTCGAGGCGTGCACCGCGGCCCGGGAGGCAGGTGACTGGCGGGCCGCCTGCGCGGCCGGACGCATGGACGTGGCGTTCGACCTGGCCGAGGTCGCCCGGGAGCACGGCCGGGCCCGTGCCGACCGGATCGAGGCGGACCTCGACGTGCTCGCCCCGGACCTGCTGCGCTGGCACCTGCCGCGCGTGCTCGGCGGCCGCACCAGCGTCGCCACCCACCAACGGTTCGTGCTGTCCGCCGTGGACGGGCGGTTCGACGACCGCGACGTCGCGCTGATGGTGGACACGCCGAAGACGGTCGACGGGTCGCAGCGACTGCGGCTGACCGTCCGCCCCACACTGCGCGAGGGCTACCCCCGGCAGGACCTGCCGCCGGTGTACTGGAGCGCCGCGCACGTCGACGGACTCGCCGGCGCGTACGGGGGCTCGCCGGGCCGGCTGCCCGGCTTGGCGGCCGACGGCACGGCCCGGCCGTTCGAGTCGTACGCGACGGTGGTCGACCCGGGCGACCCGGCGAGCCGGGCCGAGGTCTTCGACCGGCTGGTCGCCGGCGGCGAGATGGTCGAGGCGTGGGCGGTGGCCGGCGTCGACCTCGACCCGGAGGCCCCGGAGACCTACTACCTCAACCGCGAGGTCGCGAGCGCCGCTCGCGGCTGCCTGGTCCCGCTCGGGCTGGACGCCGAGCTGGCCCGGCTGGAGGACCGCTACGGCGTCGACCGGGTGATGATCTGGTCCGGGGGGCGGCCGGTGGCCGAGGTGCACCGGCGGGGTGACGGCAGCGTGGCCGCCGCGTTCGTCGGGTACGAGCGGGAGCACTTCACCCGTCCCCGCTTCGCCGGCGTGGTCCACGAGCGACCCGCCGACCTGGACCTGCTGCGACACGGCCTGCTCCACCCCGCCGAGCTGCACCCCCTCGTGCGCCGGGCCCTGTTCCCGTCGGCGCCGGCCACGCCGGACACCGTCCCGTCACCGGGCGACCGCCCACCGGTGCCGGCGGTACGGCTGTGCGTGGCGCAGGGCGGGACGGCGCGGCCGGAGGTGGCCGGCCTGCGGGTGGAGGTGCCGGTGCGGTGCGGGGGCGGCTGGCACGTCCTCGTCCACGGCGACGGCCGGCTCGACCCGGTCTCGCACACCGCCGAGGAGGTCGCCGGGGAGGAGCTGCTGCGCGCCCTCGGCGGGCAGTCGGCGGGCTGCTTCGCCGCCGTGCAGGCGTGGCGCGGCGGGGCCGGCCGGTTGCCCCGGCCCCTGCGCGAGCTGCGGCGCGACGTGCTGCTGCGGATCCAGCACGGCGGCGCGGCGACGTTGGCCGCGCTGCTGGACGCGGGGCTCGACCCGAGGATGGGCGACGGCCGGGGCGGCACGCTGCTGCACCACCTGCGCGCGGTGGAGGACGTCTCGCTGGTCCGACGGCTGCTCGACGCCGGCGTGCCGATCGGGGCGGGGGACCGGCGGGGCCGCACCGCGCTGCACGTGGCCGTCGGCGACGGCGGCAGTCCGGAGCTGGTCCGCGCGCTGTTGGACGCGGGCGCCGACCCGGACGCCCTCGACGAGGACGACTACAGCCCCCGCGAGCTGGCCGAGGGGAAGGCGAGCATGTACGACGACGACGGCGAGGACGTGCAGCCGGTGTTCCGGATCCGGGACGTGCTGGCGGAATGGGTCGACGGATGACGGCGGCCGGGCCGGCGCTGGCCGCCGCCGACGACCTCGTCGCCGCCACCCGCGCGTGGCGGACGGAGCCGGCCGCCGACCCGAAGGTCGAGGCGCTGGCCCTGGCGGTGTCGGCGAACCTGCCGGTGCTGCTGTGGGGCGAGCCGGGCATCGGCAAGTCCGCCACCCTCCAGCAGCTCGCCGACGGGTTGGGCCTGCCGTTGGAGACGGTCATCGCCAGCGTGCACGAGCCGTCGGACTTCGCCGGGTTGCCGATCGTCGGGGACTCCCCGGCCACCGACGGGGTGCCGATGGCTCCGCCGGACTGGGCGGTCCGGCTGGCGCGTACCGGATCGGGGTTGCTCTTCTTCGACGAGCTCTCCTCCGCGCCGCCGGCGGTGCAGGCGGCGCTGCTGCGGGTGGTGCTGGAGCGTCGGGTCGGCAGCCTCGCGCTGCCGGCGTCGGTGCGGATCGTGGCGGCCGCGAACCCGCCGACCAGCGCGGCGGACGGCTGGCACCTGGCCCCGCCGCTGGCGAACCGGTTCGTGCACCTGCACTGGACCCACGACGCGCGCACGGTCGCGCGGGGCCTGGCCGGCACGTGGCCGGCGGTGACCGTGCCGGAGGTCCGGCCCGGGCGCACCGCGACGGCGCTGGCCAGGGCGCGCGGCGCGATCGCGGGTTTCCTCACCGCCCGGCCGGGGCTGACCCACCACCTGCCCGCCGACGCCGAGGCCCGCGGCGGCGCGTGGCCGTCGCCGCGCACCTGGGAGATGGTGCTGCGGCTGCTCACCGTCCATCACGCGGCGGGGACCGGGGCGGAGGCGCTGGCGCTGGCGGTGATCGGCGCCGTGGGCGACGGCGCGGGGTTGGAGTTCGTCACCTACCTGGAGAACCTGGACCTGCCCGACCCGGAGCGGGTGCTCGCCGACCCGGCGGCGTTCCGGCTGCCGGAGCGGGGCGACCGGCAGTTGGCGTTCCTCACCGCCGTGATCTCCGCGGTGCAGGCGAAGGTCGACCGGTCCCGTTGGGAGGCCGGCTGGGTGGTGCTGGGCAAGGCGGTCGAGGCGGGCGTGCCGGATGTCGCGGCGCGCGCCGCGATGGACCTGGCGGCGCTGCGCGACACCTCGTGGCCGGTGCCGCCGGCCATCCACGCCTTCGCGGACGTGCTGCGGTTGTCGGGACGCCTGGCCGGATGAGTGCCGGCGGCGGCCGGCTGGACCGCACGAAGCTGCTCGCCGCCCGGTTCCGGGCGGCGCAGGACCGCCCCTACCTGGCCACCGCGCTCTACAGCGTCACGGTGGTGGAGTCGCCGGACGTGCCGACCATGGGCGTCGACCGGCACTGGCGCTGTTACGTCTCGCCGGGGTTCGTCGACCGGCTGCCCGTGGCCCAGCTCGCGGCGGTGTGGATCCACGAGGTGGCCCACCTGCTCCGCGACCACCACGGCCGGGCCGACCGGCTCCCCGTCGGGCAGCGGCGCGACCACCACCGGGTCAACGTCGCGCAGGACTGCGAGATCAACGACGACCTGGTGGCCGACCGGCTGCCGCTGCCGCCGGACCGGATCGAGCCGAAGACCTTCGGGCTGCCGGCGGGCCTGCTGTTCGAGGCGTACCTGCCGATGCTGCCGCCGCAGGTGTGCGCGGCCGGGGCGCACGACTGCGGATCCGGGGCGCACGGTGTCGACCGGCCGTGGGAGCACAACGGCGCGGGCGGCGTCAGCGTGGTGGAGGCGGGGGCGATCCGCCGGGAGACGGCCCACGCGGTCCGTGCGCACGTCCGCTCCCGGGGCACCGTCCCGGCCGGGTGGGAACGCTGGGCCGCCCAGGTGCTCGAACCCCGGGTGGACTGGCGGCGGGCGCTCACCGGCGCGGTACGCGAGGCGGCCGCCTGGGCCGGCGGCGCGGTCGACTACACCTACCACCGGCCCTCCCGGCGCGCCGCGGCGACCCGCGGGGTGGTGCTGCCCAGCCTGCGCCGACCGGTGCCCCGGGTGGCGGTCGTGGTGGACACGTCGGGGTCGATGGGCGAGTCGCAGCTCGCGGCGGCGCTCGCCGAGGTCGCCGGGGTGCTCCGGGCGGTCGGCGTCGGCGGCAACCGGGTCACCGTGCTCTCCTGCGACGCGGCCGTGCACGTCGTACGGCGGGTGCACACCGTCGGCGAGGTGCGGCTGGCCGGGGGCGGCGGCACCGACATGCGGGTCGGGATCGAGGCCGCGCTGCGCGACCGACCGCACATCGTGGTGGTGCTGACCGACGGATTGACGCCGTGGCCGGCGGCGCCGCTCGAGGCGACCCGGGTCGTCGCGGGGCTGATCGGGGCGGGCGCGCCGCTGCCGCCGTCCTGGATCACCAGCGTCACGATCGACGACTGACCCGGCCCGGTCCCGCGCGCCGCCACGGCTGCAGGGCGAGCTGGTCCAACCAGTTGACGGGTTGATGTGCGCTGCGCCACACTCCTCGTCATGGACTTCGCCCCCGTCCCCCGCTCCTCCGTCTCCGACCACGTCTTCGGCCAGATCCGCGACGCGATCGTCAGCGGCTCCTACCGCCCCGACGACGCCCTGCCCGGCGAGCGGGAACTGGCCGCCACCTTCGGGGTCAACCGGCACGCCGTCCGCGAGGCGCTGCGCCGGTTGCAGCAGCTCGGGCTGGTCCGGGTCAGCCAGGGCGGCGCGACCCGGGTGCTGGACTGGCGGGTGCACGCCGGGCTCGACCTCGCGCTCTCCCTCACCCGCTTCCACGACACCCTCCCGGTCGACACCCTCGTCCGCGACATGCTGGAGATGCGGGCCTGCGTCGGGGTCGACGCGGCCCGGCTCTGCGCCGAGCGCGGCGACCCGGCGGCCCGGGCCGCGATCCCGCGGGCCGTCGAGGAGTACGCGGGGCTCGCGCCGGACCTGGCCGGGATGGGCGAGGCGACCATCGTGCTCTGGCGGCACATCGTCGCCGGCTCCGGCAACACCGCCTACCTGCTGGCCTTCAACAGCCTGGTGGCCGGCGCGCTCGCCGTCGGCGAGGTGCCACCGGAGCGGCGCGCCGCGGAACTGCTCGACGTCGCAGGCCACCGCCGGCTCGCCGACGCCATCGTCACCGGCCGGGCCTCCGACGCCGCCCGCGAGGCACGGGCCCTGCTCACCGCCCCCCTCACCACCCCCGCCGCACCGCCGAGAAGGGAAGCCCGGGCATGATCCCCGCCGTGCTCTACGCCGTACCGGCGTTCCTGCTCCTCATCGCCGTCGAGGCGCTCTCCTACCGCTTCGCGCCCGACGACGACGAACGCGGGTACGAACTGCGCGACACCGCCACCAGCCTGACCATGGGCGCCGGCAGCCAGGTCATCGGCGTGCCGTGGAAGCTGCTGACGATCGGCCTCTACGCCGCCGCGTACACGGTCGCGCCGATCCAGCTCTCCCCCACCAGCGTCTGGACCTGGGTCCTGCTGTTCTTCGCCGACGACCTGGCCTACTACTGGTTCCACCGGTCCCACCACGAGGTGCGGCTGCTCTGGGCCGGGCACGTGGTGCACCACTCCAGCGTCTTCTTCAACCTCTCGACCGCCCTGCGGCAGAGCTGGACGCCGATGACGTCGATCCCGTTCTGGCTCGGGCTGGCGCTGCTCGGCATCCCCCCGTGGATGATCTTCCTCCAGCAGTCGGTCAGCCTGCTGTACCAGTTCTTCCTGCACACCGAGCGGATCACCGTGCTGCCCCGCCCCGTCGAGTGGGTCTTCAACACGCCGTCGCACCACCGGGTCCACCACGGCGCCAACGCCGAGTACCTGGACCGCAACTACGGCGGCATCCTGATCGTCTGGGACCGGCTGTTCGGCACCTTCGAGCCGGAGCGCGCCGCCGTCCGGTACGGCCTGACGAAGAACATCGGCACGTACAACCCGCTGCGGGTGGCGACCCACGAGTACCGGGCCATCTGGGCAGACGCGCGGGCCGCGTCGTCCTGGCGGCACCGGCTCGGCTACGTGCTCGGCCGGCCCGGCTGGCAGCCCGTCCCGCACACGCAGCCGGTCGCCGTCCGATGAGGCGGCTCTGGCCGTTCGGCGTGGTGGCCGCCGTCGAACTGATCGGCGTCGCGGCCGACGTGACCGCCCTGCAGTGGCTGGCCAAGCCCCTGCTCGCGCCGGTGCTGCTGGCGTACCTGCTGCGGGCGCGCCGGCGCGTCGACGGGGTCGCCGTCGGGCTGGTCTTCGCCACCGCCGGGGACGTCGCGCTGCTGCTGTCCGGCCGCACCGCGTTCCTCGTCGGCATGGGGTGCTTCCTCGGCGCCCAGATCGGCTTCCTGACTGCCTTCCTGCGGCACCGCCGGCCGCCCGTCGCGGCGGTCGTCGGCTACCTCGTCTGCTGGGCGGCGGCCAACGTCGCGCTGTGGAACGCCCTCGGCCCGCTGCGGCTGCCGGTCCTCGGCTACAGCCTCGCGCTCAGCCTGATGGCCGCCGCCGCGACCGGCGTCTCCCGCCGGGTGGCCGCGGGCGGGGCGCTGTTCCTCGTCTCCGACCTGCTGATCGGGCTGGACGCCGCGGGCACCACGCTGCCCGGCCACAGCCTGGCCGTGATGACCACCTACATCGCCGCCCTGCTGCTCATCACCACCGGATGGGCCGAGGCGACCGGCCGCACGCGCGGCGCCGCCGACCTCGCACAGGTGCTCACCGCCCCGGCCGTGCCGCCCTCCCGCCGGCCGATTGTCCGGGGGTGAGCCGCACCCGGCGCAGCAGTTGCGCGTTGACCGCCACCACGACGGTGGAGGCGGACATCAGCACCGCCGCGACGGCCGGGCTGAGCGCGATCCCGGCCCAGGCCAGGACGCCGGCGGCCAGCGGGATCGCCACCACGTTGTAGCCGGCGGCCCAGGCCAGGTTCTGGATCATCTTCCGGTACGACGCGCGGGACAGCCGGAGCACGCCGGTGACGCCGCGCGGGTCGGAGGAGGCCAGGATGACCCCGGCCGACTCGATCGCCACGTCGGTGCCGGCGCCGATCGCCAGGCCGACGTCGGCGCGGGCCAGGGCGGGAGCGTCGTTGACGCCGTCGCCGACCATCGCCACGGTCAGCCCGCGGGCCTGCAGGTCGGCGACGGCCCGGTCCTTGTCGGCGGGGA
>NZ_JBFAVI010000179.1:0-14077 GCF_040679695.1 Micromonospora sp. NPDC052213 | reverse complement strand
GGCGGCGCGGCGAGCGGCCGACGCCGGCCCGGCCGGCCGCGGGCGATGAGCGCGGAGCAGGTCGAGGCGGCCCGGCGGATGCACGCCGCCGGCAGCCACTCGGCGGACGAGATCGCCGCCGCGTTGGGGGTCTCGCGGGCCACCGTCTACCGCCATCTGGACCCGGTCGTCGCAAAATAATGAGACACGTTGCGAGACGGTTATGAGACGCCGCAGGAGCCTGCCGACCGGTCAGCCGTCGTGCCACATCGGGGCGCCGCGGCGCAGGGTCCGCGCCGCGATGTCCGGGGCGGACAACACGTCGACCAGCCTGCGGGCCGCGGCCACCGCGGGCGCCCCCAGCGTCGGGTGGCCGACCACGGCGTGGCACGCCTGCAAGCCGATCTCGGCCAGCTCCCGTCGGCCCAGCTCCATCCGCCGCCCGCGGGCCCGCCGCTCGGCGAGGACGGCCCGGAGCCGGTCGCGCACCTCCGCCCGCTCGTCGACGACGCGCCGCATCACCGCCACCGACCAGCCCCACGCCTGCACGAGCAGCAGCGGGTCGGTGCGGTCGTCGGAGTCGTCGGGGCGGTCGGCCAGGAGCAGCTGCTCGTGGCAGAGGGCGAGGGCCGCGCCGGGGTCCCCGTCCCCGTCGAGCACGATCCGGGCCAGCATTCCCGCGCCGAGGGGCGTCGACCGACCCGGGCCGTCGTCGTCGCTCTCCGCCGCGAGCAGCCGCTCCAGGTGCTGCCGAGCCGCGTCGACGTCACCCTCCGCGTAGCGGACGACCGCCAGGAACTCCCGGGTCGCGGACAGGGGCCCGCCCGCCTGGTCCTCCCCACGCAGCAGCTCGTCGCCGGCGGCCCGCAGCTCGGCCAGCGGCGCGGCGGCGGCGACCAGCTCGGCGACGCGCCGACGCTGTGCCGCCGGCGGCGTCGCGCCCGTGCGCGCGAGCGGCGCCGGCATCGACGCCAACAGGTCCCCCAGCCGACTCCACTCCCCGGCGGCGGCGCCCACCAGCAGCGCCTTGCGCAGCGAGGCCAGGCTGAGGTCGTCGGCCGGCCCGACGTTCGCCGCGCGGGCCCGCGTGACGGCGGCGAACACGCCGAGCGCCTCCGGCCAGAACCCCGCCCGGGCCAGCTCGACACCGAACTCCTCGCGCGGCCGGCCGCCCCGCCGCCCCGCCAGCGAGCCCGCCGCCAGCCGGCTCTGCAGGCGGCCGTGCCGGAACCGGTACGCCCCGGCGCCGTGCCGCAACAGGCCGACGGTCTCGGCGTGGCCGAGGAACGCCAGCAGCCGGTGTGGCAGGCGGCCGCGTGCCGCCAGCACCATCCGGGTCAGGCAAAACCGGACCCACGCCCCGTCCCCGCGCGTGTGCACCCACCAGCCCAGCCCCGCGCCGAGCCCGGCGTAGCCGAGGGCCTGCGGCGAGGGCAGCCGGGGCAGCAGGCCGGTCACCCACAGCAGCGCGGAGCCGGCCAGCACACCGAGGAACCCGGCGGCGACGCTCGGCACCACCGACGCGATCGTCGCCGCGCGGTCGGCCCGCACGGTCTCGACCACGCCGGTGGCCCCGAGTTCCGCGGCCGGGGCGGCGACGTCTATCCGCAGCGCGGACCGGACCGCGACGAGGGCGAACCAGACGGCGCCGAGCACGACCGCGGCCCGCAGCTCGACCGGCCATCCGGTCAGCCCGGGCAGTCGGGCCGTCGCGGCGACCAGCTCGGGCGGAGGGGTGAACAGCCACAGCACGAACCAGGTCAGGAAGCCCCAGAACGCTCCCCGGGCCAGCCCGTCGAGCGCCCCCTCGCGGAGCGCGCCCCGGCCGCCCACGAACACGATCCGGGTGGGCCGGCTGCCCGGGTCGCGGGCGCCACCGCCCAGCGCGGCGGCCACCGCGGCGGCCGCCACCCCCAGGTCGGCGGGGTGGTCGGCGAGAGCGGTGAGCAGCTCGCGGGTGCCCGGGTCGGCGACCGTCGCGGCCACCGACCGGAGCGCCTCCCCGGCGAGGGCGAGGGCCAACCACACCGCCAGCCCGGTACGCAGGCCGCCGACGACGGCCCAGAACAACCGGGGCAGCACGGCCGGCAACTGCCACCAGCGGAACTCGCGGACGCCGAGCGATTCCAGGTGCGCGGCCAGGAAGGTCAGGTAGCGCCGGGCCTGCTCCGGTTCCCATCGGCGCAGCCCCTGGGCGCCCCGGCGCGACCGCAGCGCGGCGTCGACCGCCCGGGACAGCAGCTCGTCCTCCACGGCGCCCCGCCCCCGGCTGGCCGCCAACGGCACGAGGTCGCGGGGGTCGGTGCCGGGCTGGTCGAACGCGCTGCGGGCCATCGCCACCATCAACGGCGTGGCCAGCGCCCCGCTCAGCTCCGGGTCGCCGTCGATGCGCGCCGCGACGGTCGACCAGTTGTCGGCCTGGTGCAGGGGCGCGGCGTCGACCAGGTACTCCGCCACCTCGTCCGGAACCAGCGGCTCGATCACCACCACCGCGGCACCGCGCACCTTCTCGCCCTGGTCGAGGTACCTCTCGTACACCGACGTCCGGCAGGTCAGGACGAAGCGCTGCGTGGGCAACGCGTTGAGTTCCTCGAGGCAGGCGGTCACCCGCTCCTCGGGCACCTCGTCCAGGCCGTCGAGCACGGGCACGACGAGGTCCGTCTCGACCAGGTCCCGCAGCACCGCCACGCGACGGGGATGGCGGGGTGCGAGCTGCGTGTACCGCCGGGCGAGGCGGTCCACCAGCCAGTCGCGGAACGTCTCCACGGTCGGGTCCCACGACGCGACGGGCAGCAGCACCGGCACGGGCGCCTCGGGGTCCCGGTGCGGCGGCAACTCACGCGCCATCCGCAGGGCGATGACCGACTTACCGGATCCGGCCGGCCCCAGCACCAGCAACCGCCCGGACGGGATGCTCCGGTAGCGGCTCCACAGTGTCCCGTGGCGGCCGGACAGGTCCATCGGACCGGCCTCGCTGGACCGGCCGATGGCCCGCCAGGACGGCAGGAGCCGCTCGGCGGCGGTACGCCAGGTCACCGGGAGCGGGTACGGCTCGTCGACCGCCCGCAGCAGCGCCTCGTCGCTCGGCTCGCGCCGGACCAGCTCGAAGAGTTCGTCCGCGACCGCCCGGCGGTGGCCCGCCGCCGCTGCCGAGGCGGCCTGCCGGTTGGTGAGTACCTGGTCCAGTACGACGTAGACGGCGATGACACCGGCGATCACGCCCCAGGCCCAGTTGACCTTCTCGAAGTCGTACCGCAACCAGACCCAGGCGGTCCCGGCCGCCGCGACGACGGCCACGAGGACGAGCAGGGCCCATGTCCACCCCCGACGCTGCACCGCCTGATTGTGATCGTCTACCGGTCGTGCGGGCGGTCCGGGGTCGGGTGTCGGCGCGCACCGCCGACGACGGCCCCGGCCGTCAGGCGGCCAGCGTCGCGTAGCGGCCGGCGCGCTCCAGCAGGTCGTCGTGGGTGCCGGACTCGACGATACGGCCGTGGTCGAGCACGGCGATCCGGTCCGCGTCCCGCACGGTGGAGAGCCGGTGGGCGATGGTGATGGTGGTGCGGCCCCGGGCCACCTCGTCGAACGCCCGCTGCACCGCGCGTTCGGTCTCGGTGTCCAGCGCGCTGGTGGCCTCGTCGAGGATCAGGATGCGCGGGTCGCGCAGCAGCGTACGGGCGATGGCGAGGCGCTGCTTCTCGCCGCCGGAGAAGCGGTGCCCCCGCGAGCCGACGACCGTGTCGTACCCGTCGGGCAGGCCGGCGATCAGGTCGTGGATCCGGGCGGCGCGGGCGGCGGCCTCGATCTCGGCGTCGGTGGCGTCCGGGCGGGCGTAGCGCAGGTTCTCCCGCACGGTGGTGTGCAGCAGGTAGGTCTCCTGGCTGACCACGCCGACGATCGCCGCCAGGTCGGCCAGGCGCAGGTCGCGCAGGTCGACGCCGTCGACGGTGATCCGGCCGCTCGTCGGGTCGTGCAGCCGGCTGACCAGCGCGGCCAGGGTGCTCTTGCCGGAGCCGGTCTCGCCGACCAGGGCGAGGCCGGTGCCGGCCGGCACGTCGAGGGTGATCCCGGCGACGGCGGCGGTGTCGCTGCCGGGGTAGCTGAAGGTGACGTCGGTGAACCGCAGGTCGCCCCGGACCCGGCGCGGGTCGACGTCGACCGGCTCG
Organism: Micromonospora sp. NPDC052213; assembly: GCF_040679695.1. Taxonomy (NCBI): domain Bacteria; kingdom Bacillati; phylum Actinomycetota; class Actinomycetes; order Micromonosporales; family Micromonosporaceae; genus Micromonospora; species Micromonospora sp. NPDC052213. The sequence continues at coordinate 9,932 of NZ_JBFAVI010000179.1, read as the reverse complement.
GCGGGGTCGTCGACCTCGACCGGCAGGTCCAGGTACTCGAAGATCCGGGCGAACAGCGCCAGCGAGGCGGTCACCGAGACGCCCACGTTGAGCAGGCCCATCAGCGGCCGGAACAGCCCGCCCTGCAACGCGGTGAAGGCGACCAGGGTGCCGATGCTGAGCGTGCCGGCGGCGCCGGGCAGGCCGGCGCTGAGGTAGATGACCGCCGGGATGGCGGCGAAGACGACGCTCATCGTGGCCATCCGCCAGCGGCCCGCGAGTTCGGAGCGCAGCTCAAGGTCGACCAGGCGGGCCGACGAGGCGGTGAAGCGCGCGGCCAGCGCCGGGCCGGTGCCGAGGGTCTTCGCCAGGTGTACGCCGCTGACCGACAGCCCCTCCTCGACGGTGACGTTGAGGTCGGCGAGTTCGCGCTGGCGTCGCGCGGTGATCTCGCGGCGCAGGTGGGCGACCCGGCGGGTCAGCCAGGCCGCCGGCGGCAGCACGACGAGGGAGACCAGCGAGAGCCGCCAGGAGAGCGCGACCATCGCCGCCGCGGTGGCCACCACGGTGGTCAGGTTGGACGCGATCGAGGTGGCGGTGGAGGTGACCACGCTCTGCATGCCGCCGATGTCGTTGGTGATCCGCGACTGCACCTCGCCGGTGCGGGTGCGGGTGAAGAACGCCAGCGACTGCCGTTGCAGATGGGTGAAGACGTCGGTGCGCAGCCGGTGCATGACCTGCTGCCCGACCCGGGTGGAGATCCAGGTCTGGAGGACGCCGAGCACCGAGGTCACCGCGGCGACCGCGACCATGCCGGCCACCAGCCAGACGAGCAGCGCCAGGTCGCGTTCCGGCAGGGCCCGGTCGATCACGGCGCGGAGCAGGAAGGGGGAGGCCATGGCGAGCACCGAGGACACGACGATGATCGCGGTGACCGTGGCGAGCGCGCCCCGGTGCCGGGCGAACAGCCCGCCGATGCGCCGCAGCGACACCTGGCGGGCCTGTGCCTTCTCGGCGGCGCTGACCTTGCGGGGGCCGCGGTCGCGGCCGGAGGGGTGGGGTTCCAAGAGGTACTCCCTCACGTCGGAGATGCTGAGGTTCCCTCAACATGAGGGAACAACAGCTCCTCCTGCTACCGTATTCCCGTGACCGGAGACACCGACGACGCCGGGGACGGCCTCGCCGAGGCGTTCTGGGCGGTGACCCGGCGGCTGCGGCACCACACCCGGGAGGCGCTCGCGCCGTGGGACGTCACGCCCGGCCAGTCCCGGGCGCTCGGCGTGCTCATCCGGCACGGCGCGCTGCGGCCCGGCGCGCTCGCCGAGCACCTGCGCATCGCCCCGCGTTCGGCCACCGAGGTCGTCGACGACCTGGAGGCGCGCGGCCTCGTGCGACGCCGTCCCGACCCCGCGGACCGACGCGCCACCCTGGTCGCCCCGACCGAGGAGGGCACGCGGGCCGGCAAGGCCATCCACGCCGCCCGCCGGGCCGCCGCCGAGGACCTCTTCGGTGGCCTCACGCCGGCCGACCGGGCACAGCTCGCCCGCATCCTGCGTACGCTGCGCGACTGACCGGCCGCCCACGGAGCCGCCACCGCCCCGCGGGCCGCCCCGGCCCACTCCCCGGGGTTTGACCCGCCCGGGGTCGGGTAGCCCAGCCGCCCGTCCTGGCGACGGGACCGGGCCCCTGCGAGCGGGTGGTCCGCCACCTGCGAAGCCGACGGGAGTGGTGACGGTGGGTCCGGTTCCCCCGAAAGCCGGTGGCCGCTGACGATGTGCGGCATCAGTGGCGAGGCGAGGTTCGACGGGTCGACGCCCGACGCCGACGCGGTGACCCGGATGACCGAGGCGATGCGGTCCCGGGGCCCCGACGGCGAGGGCCTGTGGAACGACGGCTGGGTGACCCTCGGGCACCGCCGCCTCACCATCATCGACCTCTCCGCGGCGGGCGGCCAGCCGATGGTGCGCGAGGACCTCGGGCTGGGGCTGGTCTTCAACGGCTGCGTCTACAACTACCCGCAACTGCGCGACGAGCTGCGGGAGGCCGGGCACACCTTCCACTCCACCAGCGACACCGAGGTGATCCTGGCGGCGTACGCGCAGTGGGGCGAACGCTTCGTCGACCACCTGGTCGGCATGTTCGCCGTGGTCCTCGTGGACCGGCAGCGGCGGCGGCTGGTGCTGGCCCGCGACCGGCTCGGCATCAAGCCGCTGTACCTGGCCGAGTCCCCCGGCCGGCTGCGGTTCGCCTCCACCCTGCCCGCGCTGCTGCGCGCCGGCGACGTGGACACCACGATCGACCCGGTGGCGCTGCACCACTACCTGTCCTGGCACTCGATCGTGCCGGCGCCCCGCACCGTGCTGCGCGGCGTGCGCAAGCTCCCCCCGGCCACCGTACGGGTCGTGGAGGCCGACGGGCGCAGCCGCGAGCACGTCTACTGGCGGCCCGCCTACGCCCGGGACCCCGCCCACGGCGGGATGGACGCGCGGGACTGGCGGGCCGCGATCGGCGGCGCGCTGCGCACGGCGGTCCGACGGCGGCTCGTCGCCGACGTCCCGGTCGGCGTGCTGCTCTCCGGCGGCCTGGACTCCAGCATGATCGTGGCGCTGCTGGCCGAGGCCGGGCAGCACCACCTCCAGACGTTCAGCATCGGCTTCGACAGCCGCGGCGGCGAGGTCGGCGACGAGTTCCACTACTCCGACCTCGTCGCCCGCGCCTTCGACACCGACCACCACCGCATCCGGCTCGCCGACGACGACCTGGTCCCGGCGGTACGCCGGACCGTCCACGCGATGACCGAGCCGATGGGCAGCCACGACGTGGTCGCCTTCCACCTGCTGTCCGAGCAGGTCGCGCAGCACGTCAAGGTGGCCCAGTCCGGGCAGGGCGCCGACGAGGTCTTCGCCGGCTACGGCTACCACCAGCCCCTCGCCCGGGTGCCCCGCGACAGCGCGGCGGACGCCTTCGCCGACGCGTTCTTCGACCGGGACCACGCCGAACTGTGCCGGGTGGTCAGCCCCGCGTACGCCTGCGACCGCGACGCCAGCCGCGAGCTGCTCGCCGCCGACCTGGCGGCGAGCGGGGCGGACACCGCGCTGGACGCCGTGCTGCGTCTGGACACCCACCTGATGCTTCCCGACGACCCGGTGAAGCGGGTGGACAGCATGAGCATGGCGTGGGGGCTGGAGGTGCGCACGCCCTTCCTCGACCAGGATCTGGTCGCCCTCGCGGCGGCCTGCCCGCCCGAGCACAAGGTGGCCGGCGGCGGCAAGGGCGTGCTGAAGGAGATCGCCCGGGAGGTGCTGCCGGCCGAGGTGGTCGACCGACCGAAGGGCTACTTCCCCGTGCCGGCGCTGCGCAACGTCGACGGCCCCGTGCGGCAGCTCGTCACCGAGGCCCTCGCCGCCCCCGCCGCCCGGGAACGCGGCCTGTTCCGCCGTGAGTACCTCGACGAGCTGCTCGCGGTGCCGGACCGGGCGCAGGCCGCCGCCGGCAGCAACAAGCTGTGGCAGCTCGGCCTGCTGGAGCTGTGGCTCCAGTCCCACGACATCCGCTGACCGGCACGGCCCCGGCCCGCCCCGGCCCACACCCCTCCGCCCCCACGGCCCGGTTGCGGTGGCGGCCGCCCCGGCAGCGTCGCACCCCGCGGCCAGCACCGGCCAACCCGGCTGGGGTTGAGCCCAGCCGGTGCGCTCACGAGTGGAACGCCACGGGTGTCACCCGGCGACGGTGACACCCGTGGTGTTCCACCGGTCACCCCACCGCCCAGGGTGGGGGCGTCACCCTGCGCCGCCGGTGCCCGGTGGCGGGGCGGCACCCGGGGTCGGGCGGCGTCAGCAGGCGAGGGTCTCGGCGGCCAGGTGGTCCAGGACGGCCCGTACGTCGTTGCCGGTGCGGGCCATCACCCGGCGCTGCCGGGTGGCGCCGGTGCCGTCCCGGCGCACCCGGGCCACCTGGTCGCGTACGTGGTCGAGGTCGCCGTGGCGCGCCAGGGCGGGCGCGACGGTGGCGACGAGTTCGTCGACCAGGTCCCACGCGGGGCGGGCGCCGCCGGAGCGCAGGTCGATCAGGTCGCCCTCCAGTCCGTCGTGGGCGGCCCGCCAGTGCGCGGCGGAGACCAGGCAGTCCCGGATCCGGGGGGCGGGAACCCCGGCGCGGACGTCGTCGGCCAGCGTCGCGACGAGCGCCCGGACCAGGCCGGCGACGAGCACCGTGTCGTCCACGCCCGGGCAGACGTCGCCCACCCGGATCTCGACGGTGGGGTACGCGGTGGAAGGGCGGGCGTACCAGTAGACCATCGCGGCGTCGAGCATGATCCCGGCGCGGATCAGGTCGTCCACCGTCGCGTCGTAGTCGGCGGCCGACTCGAAGTGCGGGGTCGGCCCGATGCTGGGCCAGCGTTCCAGCTGCATCGAGCGCCAGCTGGCGTGCCCGGTGTCGCGGCCGTCGTGCAGCGGCGAGTTGGCGGTGACCGCCTGCACCACCGGCAGCCAGGGGCGCAGGTGGTTGCACACCTGGACGGCCAGTTCGCGGTCGGGCAGCCCGACGTGGACGTGGCAGCCGCAGACCGCCGGATCGTGCGCGACCGGGCCGAAGCGGCGGGACATGGCGTGGTAGCGAGGTTTGTCCGGTACCGTCCGGTGCGGCTCGTGCACGGGGGTGGCACCGACCGCGACGAGCCGGGCCCCGGCGGCACGGGCCGCGTCGGCGGCCGAACGGCGCAGCGCCACCAGGTGGGCGCGCAGCTCGGTCAGGTCGGCCGTGACCGGCGTGACCATCTCCACCATGCTGTGCCGGAACTCCTGGCGGCTCTGGTCCCGGGCCGTCCCGGACAGGGCGGCGAGCACCCGGTCGGCGACCGGAAGACTCTCGCCCGTCCGGGGATCGAGCAGCAGGTACTCCTCCTCGACCCCGAGGGTGAGGGCGGCCAGGTCGGGCACCGCGGTGGTGACTGCCGGGCGGTACGTCATGGGCCGTCGGCATCCGTTCGTCGGGCGGCGCGCCGGGGCGCCGCGCTGCCGGGAAACCCGCGTTCCCGGCCCCGGGAGCGGGCAAACGCCGGGCACCGGCGCCGGCCGTCCGCCTCGGCCGGTGCCTGGTGTGCCTCCACCGGCCGCGGTGCCCGTCGGCCGCCGGCGGCCCCGCAGCGCTCTCCGGCGCCCGGAAGCGCGCCGGCGGGCCGGGGCGCCTCGCCACCGGCGGTACGCCTGGTGGTTCCCCCACCGAAGTGACGACCACCGATCGCCGTCGGGCGCTATACGCCGGTTCGTGCCGAGACCGCCCGCGCGGCCAGGAAGGCGCGTTCGGCCGCGTTGTCCGTCCGCTCCGCGGCCGTCCGGTACGCCTCGGCCGCCTCTCCCGCCCGGCCCAGTCGGCGCAACAGGTCGGCCCGGACGGCGTGGAACACGTGGTAGCCGGCCAGGTCGAGGCGGTCGACGGCGGCCAGCGCCACCGCCGGCCCGGCCACCTCGGCCAGCGCGACGGCCCGGTTCAGCGCCACCACCGGCCCGGGGGCACACGCGGTGAGCTGGTCGTACAGCGTGAGGATCTGGGCCCAGTCGGTGCCGGCGGCGCTGGGCGCGTCGCTGTGCACGGCGGCGATCGCGGCCTGGATCTGGTACGGGCCGGGCCGGTCGCGGCGCAGGCACCGGCGGACCAGGGCCTGCCCCTCCGCGACGAGCCCGGCGTCCCACCGGCGGCGGTCCTGCTCGCCGAGCGGGACCAGCATGCCGTCGGCGGTGGTGCGGGCGGGGCGGCGCGCCTCGGTGAGCAGCATCAGCGCCAGCAGCCCCAGCGCCTCCGGCTCGTCCGGCATCAACTCCACCAGCAGCCGGCTCAGCCGGATCGCCTCGGCGCACAGGTCGTCGCGGACCAGCCGGTCCCCGGAGCTGGCGGTGTGCCCCTCGGTGAAGATCAGGTAGAGCACGGCCAGCACGGCGGAGAGCCGGTCCGGCAGGTCGGCGTCCCCCGGCACCCGGTACGGGATGCGGGCGTCGCGGATCTTGGCTTTGGCCCGGACGATCCGCTGGGCCATCGTCGCCTCGGGAACCAGGAAGGCCCGGGCGATCTCGGCGGTGCCCATCCCGCCGAAGAGCCGCAGGGTCAGCGCGACCCGGGCGGCCTGGCCCAACGCCGGGTGGCAGCAGGTGAAGATCAGGCGGAGCCGGTCGTCGCGCACGGGTCCCTCCCCGGCCGGTGCGTCGCGGGTGTGCAGCAGGGCGGCCTGGGCGTGCCGGTCGGCCCGCGACGCCTCCCGCCGCAGCCGGTCGATCGCCCGGTTCCGGGCGGTCGTGATGATCCAGCCGGCCGGGCTGGGCGGCGGCCCCGTCTCGGGCCACCGCGCCACCGCCACCGTGAACGCCTCCTGCACCGCCTCCTCGGCGAGGTCGAGGTCGCCGAGGAGGCGGACCAGGACGGCGACCGCGCGGCCGTACTCCGCGCGGAACGCCGCCTCCACGTCCGACACGGTCAGTCCTCGCCCTGGAAGGGGCGCACCTCGATCGGCAGGGTGGTGGCCAGCGCGTACCGGCGGCCCCACGCGAGCGCGGCGTCCAGGTCGGGCGCCCGGATGATGGTGAAGCCGCCGAGGTACTCCTTGCCCTCGACGAACGGCCCGTCGGTGATCAGCACGTCGCCGTCGGACGGCCGCAGCACGGTCGCCGTGTCCGGCGCGTGCAGCCCCTGGCCGAAGACCCAGCACCCGGACGCCTCCAGCTCCTCGCGGATCGCGCCCAGCTCGCGCATCGCCCCGGCCAGGAACTCCGGGTCCACCAGCTCCTCGCCGCCGGGCTGGTAGATGCTGAGCAGGTACTCCTTCATGGCTTCTCCTCGCTCGACGGCCGGCGCCACCGCCGGCCTCTCATCCTCCACACGAACGAGGCGAGCCCGGATCGACAACCCGCGCGCGAGATCCGGCGACCAGGCCGCCGACGGGGCCACGTCATCGTCGATGGACGTGCGACGAGCGTGGCGGCGACACCCGGCCACGTCCGGTCTCCAGGTCCGGCGGCCGCCGATGCCGACGGCGGTCAGAGGCCGCCGGACCAGCTCGCCGGCGGTGGTCAGGGGCCGCCGGACCAGTTCGCCGGCGGTGGTCCGCGCCCGCGGGCCGAGGAGCGCCGGCGGCCCGTCGTGCGGGTCGGACCTCCCGCCGGCCCGCCGTCAGCCCGGCCCGCCCGCCAGCAACGCGGCCACGGCGTCGGCGGTGGCCGGGTGCGTGGCCAGCAGGGCGGCCAGGCCCGGCGGGGTGGCGGGCGCGGGAGCGGCCTCCTCGCGCCACCCGCCGTCGCAGCCGAGCAGGGCGGCGACGGCGTCCACGGCCTCCGGGTGGCCGGACAGCAGGGCGGCCACCGGACCGGACGCGACGGCGGGGGCCGCCGGCGCCGGCGGGGACGCCGACGCCGACCACGGCGGCACCCAGGCGTCCAGTGCGGGCAGCGACGCGGGGAAGGTGCGGCCCGCCGCCCGCACCAGCAGCGGCACCAGTTCCGGGCCGTGGTCGCGCAGAGTGGTGATCAGCGTGGGCAGCCAGGGCAGCAGGACCGGGTCGGGCAGCCGGGCGAACGCCGACGACATCACCTCCACGACGAACGGGGCGAGCCCCGGCACCGACTCCAGGGCCTGCACGAAGCCGCTGAGGTACTGCGGGAAGGCGGGCACCACCAGCGGGTTGCCGAGCAGGTCGGCGCACCGCTGGCGCAGCTCGGCCAGGGTCAGCAGGCCGAGCTGGTGCCGGGCGACCCAGAGCAGCGCGACCTTGGCCGGCGCCTCCGGGTGGGACTGCGCGACGGCGAGTTCGAGCTGGGACCGGTCGCAGCCCAGGGAGAGCGCCAGGCTCTCCATGCCGAACAGGAAGCCGAGCATGGCGCCGACCTGCCGGACCCCGCTCCCCTCGTCGACGAACGCCGTGGGCAGCAGCGTGCAGTAGTGGGCGTACCCGGTGGTCACGAACGCCTCGCACCAGGCCGGCAGCGGCCCGGTGGCGCGATGGTGGGCCAGCAGCCGCCGGATCCGGCGCAGCACCTCGGGGGCGTCGTCGACGGTGCGTTCGGCGGCGAGCAGCTCCACCGCCCGGTTGCCCAGCTCGTCGACCAGGCGCGGGCTGTCGAGCAGTCGTACGGCGTCCTCGACGGCCTCCAGCGCGACCGAGGCCGTGGCGTCCGGGCCCCGGACGGCGCGCCGCAGCCGCTGTTCCAGCACCTGCTCGACGGTGACGCCCTCGTAGCCCAGCTCGATCAGCGCCCGCTGGTGGCGGCCGAGGGCCAGGTCCCAGCTCTCCTGGATCGAGCGGTGCCCCAACCGGCGCTCGCCCATGATGGGTCGTACCGCGTCGGGGGGCAGCAGGTGCCGCAGCCGCCAGAGCAGGTCGGAGCAGGGCGCCAGCCCGGGGTCGGCGTGCAGGTCCAGCAGCGCCCGCTGGACCTGGCGCTTCTCCAGGTCCAGCCCGAGCGGGGCGAGCCGGTCGTGGACGTCGCGGGCGAGCGGCGGAAGGGCCTCGTAGCCCACCTGGCCGATCCGGTCGCCGCCGAACAGGATCTCGCAGAGCCGGCGGACGTCCCGGCGCCCCGGGACGACGTCCTTCTCGATGCAGGTGACGGCCGCGTCGGCGAAGTCGTACGGCGTGGGGCGGGCCCGGTTGCGCAGGCCGGCGAGGAGGATCGAGGTCTCGAAGACGGCGATGGCGTCGGCGGTGCTGGCCAGGTAGCCGTTACGCCGGGCCAGCCGGACGATGTCGACGCACCAGCCCCGCAGCTCCGCCTCGTCGAGACCCCGCACCGCCGGTGGCCGCCCGAGGTAGCCGGAGAGCCTGTCGGCGACCGGGGCGGCGGGCACGGGGGCCGGTGCGGCGCGGCGGCGCCCGGCGCGGGTGCCGCGCTGCCCCTCGAGTTGGAACGGCGACAGCCCGGACCGGGCGACCGCCTTCGTCCAGGTCGCCGCGGCGATCGACACCGACCCGGCCGCGAGCCCGAACTGCGCCTCGATGGCGGAGTGGCTGGAGGGGATCAAGCCGTAGTGCCACCGGGTGCCGGTGCGCGGGGTGATCTCGAACGGGGCGTCGGCCCGCAGCCCGAACTGCTCGACCCGACTGGCGGCGTGGAACGCGCCGCAGACGTAGAGGCAGTCGGCGGGATCGGCCCCGGAGGCGGCGAGGTGCTGCCGCATCCGGGTCCACATGTGGCGCTCGCGGTCCTCGTCGCGGTCGCGCCGGTCCGCCCCGGCCGGGCGCAGCCGCCGGAACAGGCTGCCGATCAGCACCATCACCTGCCGGTAGGTGTCGTGGTCGGCGTCGGCGAGCGGCTGCTCGACGTACTGGTCCCACCACTCCGACCAGTGCCGCACCTTGCCGTGGTGCAGCAGGTACGCCTCGAGTTCCGCGAAGCGGGGCCGCAGGTCCCCGATCTCGACCCCGACGGCGTCCCCGTGCAGGGCCGCCTCCTCCTCCGCGGGCGCGGTCGGCTCGGCGTCCCCGCCGGCCGGGGTGTCGTCGGCGGTGCCGGGAGGGCGGGGCAGCCACTGGAAGACGTGGTCGGTGGAGCGGTCCACCAGGACCAGCTCGACCCCGGGCGTCTCCAGCGCGTACGCGATGGCCTGGTATTCGGCGCTGGCCTCGGTGATCGGCGCGACCACGCTGAGCGGCCCCCAGTCGGCCGGGAAGCCCTCCAGCTCCGAGGCGAACGCCTGCACCGCCACCGGGAGGCGGCAGTTGCGCAGCTCGCCCAGCAGCGGCTGGAGGTCCTCGCAGAGCTCCAGGTAGATCACCTTCGGCTGCTTGGCGCGCAGCCGCCGGACCATGGCCAGCGCGGACGCCGGCGAGTGGTGGCAGACCGGGAAGATCTCCAGTTCCTCGCCGAGGGCGCGGTCGACGTCGTCGACCATGCCGGCGAGGATGTCGGCGACGGCGCCCGGACTGTCGGCGAAGGCGGTGGCGGCGTCGGCGAGCTGCTGGCGCAGCT
>NZ_JBFAVI010000178.1:0-14111 GCF_040679695.1 Micromonospora sp. NPDC052213 | reverse complement strand
CACCCCACCCACCCGACACCACGACACAACGCTCAGACAGCACCCACCGACACCACAACAAACGGCAACGAGCTCAGGCAGAGGGCCCCACCCGATCACCCCAACGCCAACAACCGGACACGGACCGGGGCAGCCGTCATTTGCGGGTCTGTATCTCCTCGCGCATCTCGCGGAACAGCCCGCCGGCGTCGTCGACGGAGCGGCCGGGGAACATCGCCATCACGACGCTGCCGTGGTCGGCCCACCCGCAGACGGCGAAGTCGCCGCCGTCGCCGCTGGTGGTGCCGCATTTCATCACGCCGCCCAGGCGGCCCGCGGGCACCTCCCGCAGCCCCGTCACCTTGCCGGTCTCGTCGGTCAGCAGGCCGAACAGGCTGTCCAGGTCCCGCTCCGGCTGCCAGAGCAGCGTCGTGCCGCCGAAGACGAGCACCGAGCGCTTGTCGTCTGCCGGGTCCCGGTAGACGGTGCCGAAGCTGCCGTCCAGGTCGATGTCGGCGGCGAAGCCGCTGCGCAGGTAGTCCGACGTGCTGCGGGCCCGTTCGCTGTCGTCCCGGACCAGTCCCGCCACCCGGTCCGGGGTGGTCAGGTCCGCGTCCTTCTGCTGGGCCACCCGCCACCCGGCCGTACCGATGGTGGCGGCGCCCGCGAGCCCGACCAGCGCCGCCACGGCCCAGGCCACCCGCCGGCGCCGCGACCGCCCCGCCCGCCGCCCGGTGGCGTGCTCCGGGTCCTGGTTGCTGAGCTGGATGGGCTCGTCGGTCAGGTCGATCGGCTCGGAGCCGTCGTTGACCGGCCGCTCGGTGAGATGTGCGTCGGACATAGCCGACACCGTACGCGAACGGCAGGTGGCGCACGTCGGGTCCGGAGAAGCCCTCCGTAGACTTTCGGGGTGACCGAGAGACTGGATGCCCGACGCCCCGACGCCCCGACCCTGCCCGGCCAGTACCAGCCGGGCGAGGTAGAGCAGCGACGGTACGAGCACTGGGTAGCCGCCGGCCACTTCCGGGCGTCGGCGGAGAGCGACAAGCCCCCCTTCACCATCGTCATCCCGCCGCCGAACGTCACCGGCTCCCTGCACATGGGCCACGCCCTCGACCACACGGTGCAGGACGCGCTGGTGCGGCGTAAGCGGATGCAGGGCTACGAGGCGCTCTGGCTGCCGGGCATGGACCACGCCGGCATCGCCACGCAGAACGTGGTGGAGCGGCGGCTCGCCGGCCAGGGCCTGTCCCGGCACGACCTGGGGCGGGAGCAGTTCGTCGAGCGGGTCTGGCAGTGGAAGGCCGAGTCCGGCGGCGCCATCCTGGGTCAGATGCGCCGTCTCGGCGACTCCGTCGACTGGGACCGCGAGCGCTTCACGATGGACGAGGGGCTGTCGCGCGCCGTACAGACGATCTTCAAGAAGCTGTACGACGACGGCCTGATCTACCGGGCCAACCGGATCATCAACTGGTGCCCCCGGTGCCTGACCGCCCTGTCGGACATCGAGGTGGAGCACACCGACGACGACGGCGAGCTGGTCTCGATCCGCTACAGCGACGAGGTGGTCGTCGCTACCACCCGGGCGGAGACGATGCTCGGCGACACGGCGGTGGCGGTGCACCCGGACGACGAGCGCTACCAGCACCTGATCGGCACCGAGGTCGAGCTGCCGCTGACGGGGCGGCGTATCCCGATCGTGGCCGACGCGCACGTCGACCCGTCCTTCGGCACCGGCATGGTGAAGGTGACCCCGGCGCACGACCCGAACGACTTCGAGATCGGCCAGCGCCACGACCTGCCCGCGCTCACCGTGATGGACGAGCGCGGCGTGATCACCGTGCCGGGGCCGTTCGAGGGCCTGGACCGCTTCGAGGCGCGCCCCGCGATCGTCGCGGCGCTGCGCGAGCAGGGCCGGATCGTCTCGGAGAAGCGCCCGTACGTGCACGCGGTGGGCCACTGCTCGCGCTGCCGTACGACGGTCGAGCCGCGGCTGTCGCTGCAGTGGTTCGTGAACACCTCGCCGCTGGCCAAGGCCGCCGGCGACGCCGTGCGCGACGGGCGGGTGCGGATCGAGCCGGCCGAGTTGGCCAAGCGGTACTTCGCCTGGGTCGACAACATGCACGACTGGTGCATCTCCCGGCAGCTGTGGTGGGGCCACCGCATCCCCGTCTGGTACGGCCCGGACGGCGAGGTCGTCTGCGTCGGCCCGGACGAGCAGCCGCCCGCCGGGGAGGGCTGGCGTCAGGACGAGGACGTCCTGGACACCTGGTTCTCCAGCGCCCTCTGGCCGTTCTCCACGCTCGGCTGGCCCGAGCAGACGCCTGACCTGGCGAAGTTCTATCCGACGAGCGTCCTGGTCACCGGCTACGACATCCTCTTCTTCTGGGTCGCCCGGATGATGATGTTCGGCCTGTACGCGATGGACGGCCGGCAGCCGTTCGACGTGGTGGCCCTGCACGGCATGGTCCGCGACCAGTTCGGCAAGAAGATGTCGAAGTCGTTCGGCAACGTGGTCGATCCGCTGGACTGGATCGACCGCTTCGGCGCCGACGCCACCCGGTTCACCCTGGCCCGGGGCGGCAACCCCGGGCAGGACGTGCCGGTGAGCGAGGAGTGGTGCCAGGGCTCCCGCAACTTCTGCAACAAGCTCTGGAACGCCACCCGCTTCGCGCTGATGAACGGCGCGCACACCGACGGCCCGCTGCCGGCCGCCGAGCAGCTGTCGACCGTCGACCGGTGGATCCTGTCCCGGCTGGCGCACGTCACCGCCGAGGTGGACGAGCAGTTCGAGGCGTACGAGTTCGCGAAGGTGTGCGACCTGCTGTACCACTTCGCCTGGGACGACGTCTGCGACTGGTACGTGGAGCTGACCAAGCCGGTGCTCGCCGAGGGGGGCGCGGCCGCCGAGGCCACCCGCCGGGTGCTCGGGCACGTGCTGGACCAGCTGCTGCGGCTGCTGCACCCGATCATCCCGTTCGTCACCGAGGAACTGTGGATCGCGCTCACGGGGGGCGAGACGGTGATGAGGGCCGCCTGGCCGGCGGCCGACCGTACCCTCGTCGACGACGCCGCGGAGGCCGAGGTCGGCACCGTCCAGCGGGTGGTGACCGAGATCCGGCGGTTCCGCTCGGACCAGGGGCTGCGCCCGACGCAGCGGGTCGCCGCCCGGCTCGACGGCCTGGCCGCCGCGGGCATCGCCGCGCACGAGCCGCTCATCCGGTCGCTGGTGCGCCTCGACCCGGCCGGCGACGGCTTCCAGGCCAGCGCGACCCTCGCCATGCCGGGCGAGGTGAGCGTGGCCCTGGACACCCGGGGGTCGATCGACGTGGCCGCCGAGCGGGCCCGGCTCACCAAGGACCGGGCGGCCGCCGAGAAGGAGGCCGCGCAGGCCCGGGCCAAGCTCGACAACCCCGCGTTCGTCGGCAAGGCGCCGGAACCGGTGGTCGCCAAGATCCGCGACCGCCTCGCCGTCGCCGAGGCCGACCTGGTCCGCATCGACGCCGCTCTGGAGGCGCTGTCCTCGTGACCGACCGCACCGATTTCGCCGCCGTCGAGGCCGAGCTGGCGGGCCGCGGGTTCACCCGCATGGCCTTCGAGCTGGACAAGATCGAGTCGCTGCTGGACCTGCTCGGCAGCCCGCAGCGGGCGTACCCGTCGATCCACCTGACCGGCACCAACGGCAAGACCTCGACGGCCCGGATGATCGACTCGCTGTTGCGGGCGTTCGGGCTGCACACCGGCCGCTACACCAGCCCGCACCTGGAGACCGTCCGGGAGCGGATCAGCCTGGACGGCGAGCCGGTGGGCGAGGAGCGGTTCACCGCCACGTACCGGGAGGTCGAGCCGCTGGCCCGGCTGGTGGACGAGCGCTCGGCGGAGCCGCTGACGTACTTCGACATGACCACCGCGCTGGCGTTCGCGACGTTCGCCGACGCCCCGGTGGACGTGGCGGTGGTCGAGGTGGGCCTGGGTGGCGCCGAGGACGCGACCAACGTGATCCAGGCCGGGGTGTGCGTGCTCACCCCGATCGGGCTGGACCACACCGAGTGGCTGGGCGACACCATCCAGGACATCGCGCTGGCCAAGGCGGGCATCGTCCACTCCGGCGCGACGGTCATCTCCGCCGCGCAGGAGGAGGAGGCGGCCCGGCCGATCCTGGAACGCTGCGCCGAGGTCGGCGCGACCATCGCTCGGGAGGGCTCCGAGTTCGGGGTGCTCCGGCGGGCGGTCGCCGTCGGCGGGCAGGTCCTCACCCTGCAGGGCCTCGGCGGCGTCTACGAGGAGGTCTTCATCCCGCTGCACGGCGCCCACCAGGCGCAGAACGCGGCGGTGGCGTTGGCGGCGGTGGAGGCGTTCCTCGGCGCCGGCGCGAAGCGGCAGCTCGACGTCGAGACCGTCCGGGAGGGGTTCGCCACGGCCACCTCGCCCGGCCGCCTCGAGCGGGTACGCAGCGCGCCGACCATCCTGCTCGACGGCGCGCACAACCCGCACGGCATGGCCGCCACGGTGACCGCGTTGCAGGAGGAGTTCGCGTTCAGCAAGCTGGTGGCGGTCGTCGGCGTCCTCGGCGACAAGGACGCGGCCAGCCTGCTCGAACTGCTGGAGCCGGTGGTCGACCAGGTCGTGGTGACCCGGAACAGCTCGCCCCGGGCGATGCCGGCCCGGGAACTCGCCACGCTGGCCGCCGAGGTCTTCGGCCCCGACCGGGTCGAGGTCGCCGAGGAGATGCCGGACGCGATCGAGACGGCGGTGGCGATGGCCGAGGAGGACGTACCGGGGGAGCTGAGCGGGGTCGGGGTGTTGGTCACCGGATCGGTGGTGACCGTGGCCGACGCCCGCCGGCTGCTGAAGCGATGACCGGCCCGGTGCGGGGCACCGCGGGCGACGACCGCCCGGAGGGCGCGGCTGCCGGGGGCGATCCGGGCCGTCCGCCGGCGGGTGGGCCGCGACGGTCCGGGCTGCGGAACCCGGAGCGGGCGGTGCGCGGGCTGGGGGCCGGCACGCTGATCCTGGAGGCGCTGGTGCTGGTCCTGGCCATCCAGCCGATCCGCATGGTCGGCGGCGACCTGGGTGGCGCGGCGATCGGCGCGGTCCTGGCGCTGGCCGTGGCGGCGGTGCTGCTGGCCGGCATGATGCGCCGGCCGTGGGCCTGGCACGCCGGCACCGCCCTGCAGGGACTGCTGATGCTGGCCGGCCTGCTGCACTGGTCGCTGCTCGCGTTGGGCGTCGTCTTCGCCCTGGTCTGGGCCTACGCCCTGCACGTCCGCCGGGTCATCCTCGGCTGACGGGCTGACGGGCTGACGGGCTGACGGGCTGACGGGCTGACGGGCTGACGGGTCAGGCGTCAGCCCGTCGGCGGGGTCAGGCGTCGGCGCGTTCGCGCCACTGGGTGAGGGCGATGCCGTGACCGTCCGGGTCGCGGAAGGCTGCCGCCCACACCTCCAGCTTCGTGCCCCGGTTGACCACCCGGGGGGCGTACGTGAACCGGACGCCGGACCCGCGCAGCCGCTCGTACGCGGAGTCGATGTCGTCCACCTCGAGGTTGACGTGCACCAGGCGGCGGCTGATCGGCGCCGCCTCGGTCACCTCCCGCAGCACCAGCCGGGTCGTCCCGAACGCGAGGACGGCGTTGCCGGAGCCCCGGTCGACCTCGCTGAAGCCCAGGTCCCGGTAGAAGGCCAGCGAGCGCGGCAGGTCGGTGACCAGCAGCGTCAGGCCCACCCCGGCGATCGGCGCGCCGAGATCGTCCTCGTCCTCCACGACCCCGGTGGTCCCGTCGTCGGCGCCGGTGGTCGTCTCGGGGCCGAAGATCGCCTCGTCCAGCTCCTCCGGGCTGATCCGCTCCTCGCGCGCCCGGGGCAGGATCGGGTCGTCCAGGGGGAGGTCGATCGGGTCGAGCGGCTCCGCCGGCGCGGGCGGGTCGGTGGGCCCGCCGGCCGGGGCCGGCGGGTCGAACCGCTCCTCGGCCGGCGGGCGGGGCGTCGGGGTGGCCCGGCGTGGCAGGGTGCCGGTCGTGGACTGCTCGACGAGGGTGCCCTCCAGCACGACCGGCCCGCCGGGGCGCTGGTGCACCACGACGGGCTCGCGCTCCTCCGGGCGCCTGACGGGCTCCCCGCCGAGCGGATCGCCGAGTGGATCGCCCAGCGGGTCGACCAGCGGCTCGCGGAAGTCGTCCCGGAAGTCGTCGTCCGGCGCACGGTCGGCCCACGGCGGCGCCTCCTGCTGGAGCAGCACGTCGTCCAGCGGATCCGGGCCCGCGTACTCGGGCGGGAGGTCGGCGGCGACGGTGGCGGCGGACTCGGCGTGGGTGGGCACCTCGTCCCAGAGCACCCGGACGTGCCGCTGGTCGTCCAGGGCCACCCGGATCGGCAGCGTCTGCCCCAGCGACGGCCACTTCGCCACCGGCACCCGCGGCTCGATGATCTTCTTGGACCGGGGCGGCAGACCCGGCGCGTCGATCACCAGTTGCAGCTCGCAGCGGCCGAAGGCGTACTGGGTGGGTGGCTCGGAGGCGCTGTGCACGTGGCCCACGCCGACCACCCAGGTGCGCCCGCCGCCGCGCACGGTGGCCAGCGCGATGGCCAGCACCAGCAGGGCGACCCCGAGCGCCACGATGGCCCAGCTGGTCATGCCCAGCCCGAAGAGGATCACGAAGGTGGCCACGGTGCCGAGCACCGCGGCGATCAGCTTGCGTACCGGCGCGATGGGCCGGTTCCCGCCATTCGCCACTGTGGACCTCCCGGGGGTCAAGGGCCAGGCTAGGCCGGATCGGCCGCCGGGGGAAAGACCGGCCGCCGCGCCGGCGCCGGGACCGGGTCGCTAGGCTGACCGTACCCAGCCCGGCCGCCTTCCGCGCACAGGAGGAACCCAGCGTGTCCAGCAGCAGCCCCGATGAGCGCACCCTCGTACTGATCAAGCCCGACGCGGTCCGCCGTGGGCTGGTCGGCGAGGTGATCTCCCGCTTCGAGCGCAAGGGGTTGCGGATCGACGCGATGGTGTCCCGGACCATGGACGCCGCGCTGGCCGACGAGCACTACGCCGAGCACGTGGACAAGCCGTTCTACCCGCCGCTGAAGGACTTCATGACCGGCGGTCCGCTGGTGGCGCTGGTGCTCTCCGGCGACCAGGTCATCGACGTGGTGCGGGGGCTGGTCGGGTCGACCGACGGGCGCAAGGCGGCGGCCGGCACGATCCGCGGCGACCTCTCGCTGTCCAACCGCGAGAACCTGGTGCACGCCTCCGACTCGCCGGACAGCGCGAAGCGCGAGATCGCGCTCTGGTTCCCCGAGCTGGGCTGACGGCCGACCGACGCCGCGAGCAACGGTCGTGCCGGGCCCGGCACGACCGTCCGGTCAGGCCGTCCACGGCAGCTTGTCCGGGTTGCCGACCACGTAGAACCCGGTGATCCGGCCGCCGGCCGCGCCCAGGGTCAGCGCGTACCTGCCGCCGTCGGGGCGGATGATCAGGGCGGCCGGCTGGCCGTTGAGTTCCAGCCGGCGCGCGGTGAAGTGCCGGCCCGGGCCGTACAGGCCGGCGAAGAAGCGGGCGACCCGGTCCGCGCCGGTGACCGGGTTGCGTGCCGCCTTGACCCGGCCGCCGCCGTCGGTCCAGGCGATGGCGTCCCTCGCCACGAGCCCGGTCAACGCGGCCAGGTCACCGTCGCGGGCGGCGGCGAGGAAGGCGTCCAGCAGCCGTTCCTGCTCGGCCCGGCCGGCGGTGAACCGCCGCCGGTCCTGCCCGATCCGGGCCACCGCCCGGTGGTGCAGCTGCCGGCAGTCCGCCACCGACCGGTCCAGGATCTCCGCGATCTCGGCGTACGGCAGGTCGAAGGCGGTGTGCAGCACGTAGACCGCGCGCTCCGGCGGGGTGAGGCGTTCCAGCAGGTGCAGCAGGGCGGTGGAGAGCGAGTCGCGCAGCTCGACGGAGTCCAGCGGCCCGAACGGTGACGGCGCGGTCGGCACCGGCTCGGGCAGCCACGGTCCGACGTACGTCTCCCGGGCGGCCCGCCGGGCGCGCAGCCGGTCCAGCGCCAGGTGGGTGACCACCCGGGACAGGTAGCGGCGCGGCTCGGCGACCGCCGCCCGCTCCGCCCCCAGCCAGCGCAGGTACGCCTCCTGGAGCACGTCCTCCGCGTCGTGCCGGCTCCCGAGCAGGCGGTACGCCAGACCGAGCAGCATCGGCCGGTGCGCCTCGAGCGCACCGGCCGCCTGCGTCGCGTCGGTGACCGTCACACGTCCGTCGGGAGATCGGTCCGGCAGGTCACGGCGATGCGGTTCCACACGTTGATTGTCGCGATGGCCATCAGCAGGTCGACCAGCTCCCTCTCGGGCCACACCTTCGCCGCCGCGTCCCAGACCTCGTCGGGCACCCCGTGCTCGCCGAGGCGGGTCACCGCGTCGGTGAGCGCCAGCGCGGTCCGCTCCCGCTCGTCGAAGAAGGGCGCCTCCCGCCAGGTGGAGACCGCGAAGAGCCGCCGGCTCGACTCGCCCTCGGCGAGCGCGTCCCGGCTGTGCATGTCGACGCAGAACGCGCAGCCGTTCAGCATCGACGCCCGGAGCTTCACCAGGTGGAGCACGGTGTGGTCGACGTTGGCCCGGACGTACTTCTCCAGCCCCAGCACGGCGTGGTACGCCTCCGGCGCCACCTCGGCCGCGTTGATCCGCTGCATGACAACCTCCCTGATCCGTGGTGGTGACACCGACACGACGACGCGACGGGGGCTCGGCGTGACGGTCCGGGCTGTGACGCTGGTCATGCCGGCCGGGCCACCCCGGACCGACCCGGACCACCGGAGTTCCGGCCCCGGTCACCCGGCACGCCGCCGCCGGTCATCTCCGCCCGGTAGACCCACGGGGGCAGTCCCCGATCCGGGAGGAACGATGACCGAACTTGACCGACGTACGTTGCTGCGCGCCGGCCTGATCGCAGGTGCCGGTGTCGCGGGCGGCGCCCTGCTCGGCGCGCCCGCCGCGCCCGCCGCACCGGCCTGGCGGCCGACCGGCCGACCGGTGCTCACCCACGGCGTGCAGAGCGGTGACGTGACCGCGGACTCGGCGCTGGTCTGGACCCGCGCCGACCGCCCCGGCCGGATGCTGGTGGAGGCGAGCCGCCGGCCGGACTTCCGCGGCGCCCGGCGGGTACGCGGACCGGTGCTCGACCCGACCGGCGACCTCACCGGCAAGGTGCGGCTGCGCGGGTTGCCCGGTGGCGAGCGGTTGCACTACCGGGTCCGGGTGGAGAGCCTGGACCGGCCGGGGCTGGCCAGCGAACCGGTGACCGGCGCGCTGACCACCGCCCCCGACCGGCACGACCGCCGGGACGTCCGGTTCGTCTGGACCGGTGACATCGCCGGGCAGGGCTGGGGCATCGCCCCGGACTTCGGCGGCATGTCGATCTTCCGGGCCATGCGGGCCACCCGGCCCGACTTCTTCCTGTGCAGCGGCGACACCGTCTACGCCGACGGCCCGCTCGCCGAGACGGTGACCCTGCCCGACGGGCGGGTCTGGCGCAACCTGGTCACCCCGGAGAAGAGCAAGGTCGCCGAGACGCTGGCCGAGTACCGGGGGCAGTTCGCGTACAACCTGCTCGACGAGCACCTGCGCGCGTTCGTGGCGGAGGTGCCGCAGATCAACCAGTGGGACGACCACGAGGTGACCAACAACTGGTACCCGGGGGAGATCCTGACCGACGCGCGGTACACCGAGCGCCGCGTCGACGTGCTCGCCGCCAGGGCCCGGCAGGCGTTCGACGAGTGGCTGCCGGCGCCGGTCGACGGGCCGCGGTACCGGCGGCTGTCGTACGGGTCGCGGCTGGACGTCTTCGTGCTGGACATGCGGACCTGGAAGGACCCCAACGACGGCAACACCTACGCCGACCCGGCGCGTGGCCTGCTCGGCCGGGAACAGCGGGAGTGGTTGATCCGGGAACTGACCCGGTCCCGGGCCACCTGGAAGGTGATCGCCGCCGACCTGCCGATCGGGCTGGTGGTGCCGGACGGGGCCGCCGCCCAGGAGGGCGTCGCGCAGGGTGACCCGGGCGCGCCGGCCGGGCGGGAGCTGGAGTTCGCGCAGGTGCTCGGCGCGGCGCACCGGGCCGGGGTGACCGGGATCGTCTTCCTCACCGCCGACGTGCACTACACCGCCGCGCACCACTACGACCCGGCCCGGGCGTCGGTCGCCGAGTTCACCCCGTTCTGGGAGTTCGTCTCGGGGCCGGCGCACGCCGGCGCGTTCGGCCCGAACGCCCTGGACGGCACGTTCGGCCCGAAGGCGGTCTTCGTCAACGCCCCGCCGCGGGCCAACACCTCCCCGGCCGAGGGCTTCCAGCACTTCGGTGAGGTCGCCGTCGACGGCGCGTCCGGTGCCTTCACCGTCCACCTGCGCGACCGCGACGGGGTCTCCCTCTGGACGACCACCCTGCCCGCCCCGACCCGCTGACCTCGCCGCCGTCGGTCGACCATGAGGCTGTCGCCACCACCCGCCCGGGGCACCGTGACAGCCTCACGGTCGACGCGGGCGGGATCAGCGGGCCGGGGGGGTACCGGCCAGGGTCGGCTCGTCCCACCGGATCCGGATCACCCGGCCAGCCCAGGGGGCGGCCGGCGCGGGGACCGAGGCGGCGCCACGAGCGGTCGCCGTTACTCGGCGGCGATCCCGGCGGGCGGTCGGGTAACCTTGACGGCCGTAAGGCGATGACCCGGCCATCACCGGCGAGCCTCCGGAAGAACAGCCGGGTGACCGGCCCAGTAGAACCGGACGGGTCCGGCCCGTCACAGCCGGCCAACGAGCGGGCGGTCGATCCTGACCGCCAAGCGGGGTGGTACCGCGGGCCACCCGGGGCGCCGGCACGGCGTACCGGATCGGCTCGTCCTCGCAGACCCACACGACCGTGAGCTGCGCGAGGAGAGCGACCCCCGATGGCCTATCCGTTGCACGACCCGACCGCCGCCGTCCCGGCGAGCCCGGACCTGCCCGCGGTCGAACGCCGGGTCCTGGAGCACTGGACGGCCGACAAGACCTTCGAGGCCAGCGTCGAGGCCCGTCCCGCCGGCACGGACGGGAAGAACGAGTACGTCTTCTACGACGGCCCGCCGTTCGCCAACGGCCTGCCGCACTACGGCCACCTCTTCACCGGCTACGTCAAGGACGTGGTGCCGCGCTACCAGACCATGCGCGGGCGCCGGGTGGAGCGGCGCTTCGGCTGGGACTGCCACGGCCTGCCCGCCGAGGTGGTCGCCGAGAAGCAGCTCGGCATCACCAGCAAGGCGGAGATCCTCGACCTGGGCGTGGCCCGGTTCAACGAGGCGTGCCGCACCTCGGTGCTGGAGTTCACCCAGGACTGGGAGCGCTACGTCACCCGGCAGGCCCGCTGGGTCGACTTCGCCAACGACTACAAGACCCTCGACCTGGACTACATGGAAAGCGTCATGTGGGCCTTCAAGACCCTGCACGACAAGGGCCTGGTCTACGAGGGCTTCCGGGTGCTGGCCTACTGCTGGCGCTGCGAGACGCCGCTGTCGAACACCGAGACCCGGATGGACGACGTCTACCGGGACCGGCACGACCCGACGCTGTCGGTGTGGTTCGAGCTGACCCCCGACGAGAGCGCGCCGGAGCTGGTGCGCGGGCCGGTGCGGCTCGGCGTCTGGACCACCACGCCGTGGACCCTGCCGTCCAACCTCGCGCTCGCCGTCGGCCCCGACATCGAGTACGCGGTGCTGGAGCGCGACGGCGCGCGGTACGTCGTCGGGGCGGCCCGACTGGCCGCGTACGCCAAGGAGCTGGAGGGGTACGAGCAGGTCGGCACCGTCTCCGGCCGCGACCTCGTCGGCCGCCGCTACACGCCGCTGTTCGACTTCCTCGTCGAGCAGGCGGGCCCGAACGCCTACCAGGTGCTCGGCGCGGAGTTCGTCACCACCGAGGACGGCACCGGGATCGTGCACCTGGCCCCGGCGTTCGGCGAGGACGACCAGAACACCTGCAACGCCGCCGGCATCCCGACCATCGTCACGGTGGACGACCACACCCGGTTCACCGCGCTGGTCCCGCCGTACCAGGGCGAGCAGGTGTTCGACGTCAACAAGCCGGTGATCCGGGAGCTGAAGGAGCGGGGGGTGGTGCTCAAGCAGGACACCTACACCCACTCGTACCCGCACTGCTGGCGCTGCGACACCCCGCTGGTCTACAAGGCGGTGTCGTCGTGGTTCGTCGCGGTGACGCAGTTCAAGGACCGGATGGTCGAACTGAACCAGCAGATCAACTGGACCCCGGGGCACATCAAGGACGGCTCGTTCGGCAAGTGGCTGGCCAACGCCCGCGACTGGTCGATCAGCCGGAACCGGTTCTGGGGCTCGCCGATCCCGGTGTGGAAGTCCGACGACCCGAACTACCCGCGCCTGGACGTCTACGGCTCGCTGGAGGAGATCGAGCGGGACTTCGGCGTACGCCTGACCGACCTGCACCGGCCGGCGGTGGACGAGCTGGTCCGTCCCAACCCGGACGACCCGACGGGGAAGTCCATGATGCGCCGGGTGCCGGAGGTGCTGGACTGCTGGTTCGAGTCCGGCTCGATGCCGTTCGCCCAGGTGCACTACCCGTTCGAGAACCGCGACTGGTTCGAGCACCACTACCCGGGCGACTTCATCGTCGAGTACATCGGGCAGACCCGCGGCTGGTTCTACACGATGCACGTGCTGGCCACCGCGCTGTTCGACCGGCCGGCGTTCCGCAACTGCCTCAGCCACGGCATCCTGCTCGGCTCCGACGGGCGCAAGATGTCCAAGAGCCTGCGCAACTACCCGGACGTCTACCACGTGTTCGACTCGTACGGCTCGGACGCGATGCGCTGGATGCTGATGTCCTCGCCGGTGCTGCGCGGCGGTGACATGGCGGTCACCGAGTCGGGCATCCGGGACGCCGTCCGGCAGGTGCTGCTGCCGCTGTGGAACGTCTGGTACTTCTTCTCGCTCTACGCCAACGCCGACGGTCACACCGCGAAGCGGCGGGTGGACTCCACCCACCTGCTCGACCGGTACGTGCTGGCGAAGACGAACGAGCTGGTGTCCACCGTCGGCGCGCAGATGGACGCGTACGACATCTCCGGTGCCTGCGCCACCGTGCGGTCCTACCTGGACGCGCTGACCAACTGGTACGTCCGGCGCTCCCGGGACCGGTTCTGGTCGGGTGACGCGGACGCGTTCGACACGCTCTGGACGGTGCTGGAGACGCTGTGCCGGGTGGTGGCGCCGCTGGCGCCGCTGACCGCGGAGGAGATCTGGCGCGGGCTGACCGGCGAGCGGTCGGTGCACCTGACCGACTGGCCGGACGCGGCGCAGTTCCCGGCCGACCACGAGCTGGTCGCCGCGATGGACGCCACCCGGGCGGTCGCCTCGGCGGCGCTGTCGCTGCGCAAGGCCAAGGGGCTGCGGGTGCGGCTGCCGCTGTCGAAGCTGACCGTCGCCTCCCCGGCGGCGGAGCAGCTGCGGCCGTTCGCCGACCTGGTCGCCGACGAGGTCAACGTGAAGGCGGTGGAGTTCACCGGCGAGGTGTCCGCGTACTGCCAGCAGGTGCTGACGGTGGTGCCGCGCGCGCTCGGCCCCCGGGTCGGCAAGCAGGTCCAGCAGGTCATCAAGGCGGTCAAGGCGGGCGAGTGGGAGCTGGTCGACGGCGCCCCGGTGGCCGCCGGCATCACCCTCGCCGAGGGCGAGTACGAGCTGCGCCTGGTCGCCGCCGACGCCGAGCACTCCGCGCCGCTGCCCGGCGGCGAGGGCGTGGTCGTGCTGGACACGGAGGTCACCCCCGAGCTGGCCGCCGAGGGGCTGGCCCGGGACGTCGTCCGGGTGGTGCAGCAGGCCCGCCGGGACGCCGACCTGGACGTCTCCGACCGGATCGCGCTGCTGCTGTCGGCCTCCGAGGAGGTGCGCGCGGCGGTGGCCGGGTACACCGACTTCGTCGCCCGGGAGGTGCTGGCCGACTCCGTCGACTTCGCCGACGGGGTGGCGGGCTTCACCGGCGAGGTCGGCGACGGCGACCGGGTGTGTTCCACGTGCCGCCGGCCAACGTCGACACCATCTTCGTCTACTCGTGGGCGCTCGCGGCGCTCGCCGGTAACGCCAACGTCGTGCGCATCTC
>NZ_JBFAVI010000177.1:0-14259 GCF_040679695.1 Micromonospora sp. NPDC052213 | reverse complement strand
GGCCGGCGGCGCCCCCGCCGGCCCTGTGGCTCCCCCCCCGTGAGGCGTCCACCACCGACGTGGACGCCTCACGCGCCGAGCCGAGGACGGTTCACATTCCGCCTACCGGTGAGTAGCGTGTGACTCCGGTCATGCGGACGAAGGGACAGCGGCGATGACGGAGCGGATCGAAGGTCACGGCGGGGAGCTCGCGCTCGCGGCGCTGCGCGCGTACGGGGTGCGGGAGATGTTCACCCTCTCCGGCGGGCACGTCTTCCCGCTCTACGACGCCGCGCACAAGACTGGCTTCCCCCTCTACGACGTCCGGCACGAGCAGTCCGCCGTATTCGCCGCCGAGGCGGTGGCGAAGCTCCAGCGCCGCCCCGGCCTCGCCGTGCTCACCGCCGGCCCCGGCGTCACCAACGGCATCTCCGGGCTGACCAGCGCCTACTTCAACGCCTCGCCGGTGCTGGTGCTCGGTGGTCGGGCCCCGCAGTTCCGCTGGGGCTCGGGCAGCCTCCAGGAGATGGACCACCTGCCGCTGGTCGCCCCGGTCACCAAGCACGCCGAGACGGTGTTCAGCCCCGACGACATCCCGCGCGCGGTGACCGCGGCGCTGACCACCGCGCTCACCCCGCACCGGGGCCCGGTCTTCCTCGACTTCCCCCTGGAGGCGGTCTTCTCGGTCGCCGACGCCGAACTCCCCGCCCTGCCGGGCATCGCGCCCGTCGAGCCCGACCCGGACGAGGTGGCGAAGGCGGCCACCCTGATCGCCGCCGCGAGCCGCCCGGTGATCATCGCCGGCTCCGACGTCTACGCCGGGGACGCGGTCGACGCCCTGCGGGCCGCCGCCGAGGCGCTCCAGGTGCCGGTCTTCACCAACGGGATGGGCCGGGGCGCGCTGCCGCCCGAGCACCCGCTCGCCTTCGCCAAGGCCCGCCGGGTGGCGCTCAAGGGCGCCGACGTGGTCGTGGTGATCGGTACCCCGCTGGACTTCCGGCTCAGCTTCGGCGACTTCGGCGACGCGAAGGTGGTGCACGTCGTCGACGCGCCCAGCCAGCGGGCCGGGCACGTCCAGCCGGCCGCCGCCCCCGCCGGCGACCTCCGGCTGGTCCTCACCGCCTTCGCCGACCACCCCGGCGACCGGGCCGACCACGCCGACTGGATCGCCGAGCTGCGCACCGCCGAGGACGCCGCGAAGGCCCGCGACGCCGCGGAGATGGCCGCCGAGACCGACCCGGTCCGGCCCGCCCGGGTCTACGGCGAGCTGCGCCGGGTCCTGGCCCGCGACGCCATCACGATCGGCGACGGCGGCGACTTCGTCTCGTACGCCGGCCGCTACCTGGAGCCCGCCCAGCCCGGCACCTGGCTCGACCCGGGCCCGTACGGCTGCCTCGGCACCGGCATGGGCTACGCGATGGGGGCCCGGGTCAGCCACCCGGATCGGCAGATCTGCGTGCTGATGGGCGACGGCGCGGCCGGCTTCTCGCTGATGGACGTGGAGTCCCTCGCCCGGCAGAAGCTGCCCGTGGTGATTGTGGTCGGCAACAACGGCATCTGGGGCCTGGAGAAGCACCCCATGCGCGCCATGTACGGCTACGACGTCGCCGCCGACCTTCAGCCGGAGCTGCGCTACGACCAGGTGGTGAGCGCCCTCGGCGGCGCGGGCGAGACGGTGGCGAAGGCCGCCGACCTCGGGCCGGCCCTGCAGCGCGCCTTCGACGCCGGCGTGCCGTACCTGGTGAACGTGCTCACCGACCCGGCCGACGCGTACCCCCGCTCGTCGAACCTGGCCTGAACCACCGCCCGCCGCCGTCGCCGCGCCCCGGCGACGGCGGCGGCCGCGTTTCACCACCAGCAAAATCGGCGGTACGTCAGCGCCTGTCGCCGTAACGTCAGCCTGGGATCGGCGGAATGTCAGGGATGCCGGTCATGGCGGTTCGACCAGCGAGAACGACAGGAGTTGCGATGGATCACGCGATCCGCGCGGAGGGGCTGGTGCGCCGGTTCGGCGACACCACCGCCCTCGCCGGTGTTGACCTGGCCGTCCCCACCGGCACGGTCTTCGGCCTGCTCGGGCCGAACGGGGCCGGCAAGACCACCACGGTCCGGGTGCTCGCCACCCTGCTGCGCGCCGACGAGGGGCGCGCCACGGTCGGCGGCTTCGACGTGGTGCGCGACGCCCACCGGGTGCGCCAGTTGATCGGCCTGACCGGCCAGTACGCCTCGGTCGACGAGACGCTCACCGGGGCGGAGAACCTGCTGCTCATCGGGCGGCTGCTCGGCTCCTCCCGGGCCGACGCCAGGGCTCGCGCCCGGCAGTTGCTCGCCGACTTCCACCTCAGCGACGCGGCCGACCGGCCGGCCAAGACCTACTCGGGGGGCATGCGCCGCCGGCTCGACCTCGCCGCCAGCCTGGTCGGCCGGCCGCAGGTGCTCTTCCTCGACGAGCCGACCACCGGCCTCGACCCGCGCAGCCGCAACGAGCTGTGGGACATCGTGCGTGGGCTGGTCTCCGACGGGGTGACGGTGCTGCTCACCACGCAGTACCTGGAGGAGGCCGACCAGCTCGCCGGGGAGATCGCCGTCGTCGACCACGGCCGGGTGATCGCGCAGGGCACGCCCGAGGAACTGAAGGCCAGGACCGGCGGCCAGGTGCTCGCCGTCCGGCCCGCGGACGCGGCCGACCTGCCGACCGTGGTGGCCATCGCCGGCGAGGCGGTCCACGCCACCCCGGAGGTGGCCCAGAGCACCGTCACCGTGCCGGTGAACGACCCGGCCGTGCTGCCCGCCGTGGTGGGCCGCCTCGACGCCGCCGGCATCGCGGTCGCCGAGCTGGCCCTGCGCGGCTCCAGCCTGGACGAGGTGTTCCTCCAGCTGACCGGGCACCGCGCCGACGCCGACGCCCCTTCCGGGGCCGACCTGGAGAGGACTCCGGCATGACCGCCGCCACCCTGACCGCACCGGTCGCGCCGGGGCGCCGGCTCGGCCCCGCCGCCGGGCTGCGCCACACCTTCACCCTGGCCTGGCGCAGCCTGGTGCAGATCAAGCACAACCCGATGGAACTGCTCGACCTGAGCATCCAGCCGGTGATGTTCGTGCTGCTGTTCACGTACGTGTTCGGCGGGGCGATCTCCGGCTCGCCCGGGGACTACCTGACCTTCGCGCTGCCGGGCATCATCGTGCAGAACGCCTTCTTCGCCACCATGACCACCGGGTTCGGGCTGAACAACGACCTCACCAAGGGCGTGTTCGACCGGCTCCGTTCGCTGCCCATCGCCCGCTGGGCGCCGCTGGCCGGGCGGATCCTCGCCGACACGGTCAAGCAGGCGTGGTCGGTGTCGCTGCTCGTCGGCGTCGGCATGATCCTCGGCTTCCGCCTGGGCAACGGCCTGCCCGGCCTGCTCGGGGCGTTCGCCCTGCTGCTCGCGTTCTCGCTGGCCGCGTCGTGGATCTCGGTGCTGGTCGGCGTGCTGGTCAACGAGCCGGAGAAGGTGCAGATCTTCGGCTTCATGGTGATCTTCCCGCTGACCTTCACCAGCAACGCGTTCGTGCCGACCGAGACCATGCCCGGCTGGCTCCAGAGCTGGGTCGAGGTCAACCCGGTCACCATCCTGGCCGACGCGCTGCGCGGCCTGCTGGTCGGCGGGCCGGTGGCCGTGCCGGTGGTGCAGTCGCTGTTCTGGGCGGCCGTCCTCGCGGCGATCTTCGCCCCGCTCGCCGTGCGCGGGCTCCGGCGCCGGGTGTGACCCGCAGCCGGCCGCCGGCTACACCTCGGGGCGGTCCTCTTCGCGCGGCGGCTCGCCCTCGCGTCGGCGCAGGTCGTCCTCGCGTCGGCGCAGGTCCTCCTCCCAGCGGGTGAACAGCTCCTGGTCCTCCCGCCGGGAGCGCTCGCCGAGCGAGCGGAGGAACTCGGGGTCGTCGTCCGGGGCGACCGGGCGGGGCCGCTCGCGGGCCGGCAGGATCCGGCCCGTCGACGGCGCGCCGCCGGACCGGCCCGGGGTGCGCTCGCGCCCGGCGGCGAACCAGGCGAGGGAGCCGAGCAGCGGGAAGAACAGGATGATCAGCACCCAGGCGATCCGGGGGAGGGCCTTGATCTCGCCCTCCTCCGCGGAGAGGCAGCTGATCAGCGCGCAGACCGCGAGGACGATCTGCACCACGAAGAGGAGGACGTACAGCCGGGCCATGCGTCAATGATGGCGCACCCGGTCCCGTCAACCCAGCCCGCGCGCCGCCAGGAGCGCGCCGAGCAGCGCGTAGCCGGCGGTGGCCAGGGCGACCAGGGGTAGCGCCCGCCCGTAGCGGGAGGCCGGGCCGACGGCGTTCGCCCGCCGCCAGCAGACCGCCAGCGCCGCGGCCCAGCCGAGCACGGCCAGCCCGGCGACGAGCGCGCCGAGCGTCCCGCCGGTGGGCGGGCCGGTGAGCGCCAGCCGCACGGTCAGCACCATGATCACCGTGAGCGCCAGCGCCGTGCGCCGCCAGGCCAGCCGGGTCCGCTCGGGTTGCAGCCCGGGGTCGCGCGCCGGCCGGCCCGGCGGCGTCCGCTGCGCGCCGGCGCTCACCGTTCGCCGACCGCCCGGGCCAGCACCGCCGCCACCAGCAGCAGCGCGCCGAGGCCGACGGCGAGGGCGAGCACCGCCGGGAAGCGGGAGGCCGGCAGTTCCTCGCCGAGCCGGATCGCCCGCTCCGTACGCGCCCAGTGGTCGACCGCCCGGACCGCCACGGTTCCGCCGAGCAGCAGCAGCGCGACGGCGATCACCTCACGCAGGTGTGCCAGCGGCAGCGGTGGCAGGAACTGGGCGGCGGCGAGCCCACCCGCGACCAGCGCCAGCCCCGTACGCAGCCAGGCCAGGAAGGTTCGCTCGTTGGCCAGCGAGAACCGGTAGTCGGGGGTGCTGCCGACCGAGCGCAGTTCGCGCGGGTCGAACCATCGCCTGATCGCCTGCCACACGTGCCGATTATCCGCTTCCGTGCGGTCGTAGCCTGGAGCAGTGACGGATCTTGACGTGACGACGCTGCGGAACGCGTACGACCACCAGTTGCGGGCGCGGGTGCCCGACCCGCTGCCGGCGGGGGTGACGGTGGACCGGGACGGTCCGCTGGTCCGCCTCCTCGGCCTCGACCACGGCGGCTTCCTCACCTATCGCGACCTCGACGGGCTGACCGGCGCGGCGCTGGACGGGCTGATCGCGCGGCAGGTGGAGTTCTTCCGGGCGCGCGGCGAGTCGGTGGAGTGGAAGTGGCACGGCCACGACGAGCCGGCGGACCTGCCGGAGCGGTTGCGGGCCGCCGGGTTCGTGCCGGAGGAGCCGGAGACCGTCGTGATCGGCCCGGTCGCGCCGCTCGCGGCCACGCTCCCGGTGGTCCCCGAGGGCGTACGCCTGCGCGAGGTGACCGCCCGCGCGGACCTGGACCGGATCGTGGCGATGGAGGAGGCGGTCTGGAACGCCGACCGCAGCCACCTGGCCACCGGGCTGGAGAAGGAGATCGCGGCGGACCCGCAGTCGATCACGGTGGTGGTGGCCGAGGCGGGCGACGAGGTGGTGAGCGCGGGCTGGGTGCGTTACGTGCCGGGGACCGGGTTCGCCACCCTGTGGGGCGGCTCGACCCTCGCCCCGTGGCGCCGCCGGGGCATCTACCGGGCGCTGGTCACCTACCGGGCCCGGCTCG
The DNA here is from genome assembly GCF_040679695.1 of Micromonospora sp. NPDC052213. Taxonomy (NCBI): domain Bacteria; kingdom Bacillati; phylum Actinomycetota; class Actinomycetes; order Micromonosporales; family Micromonosporaceae; genus Micromonospora; species Micromonospora sp. NPDC052213. Next base: position 8,610 of record NZ_JBFAVI010000177.1, on the reverse strand, counting down.
CCGCCCAGCGCGACCGGACGCTGCTCCAGGTGGACGCCTCCGACGAGAGCCGGCCGATCCTCCAGCGGCTCGGCCTCGTCCCGGTCACGACGACCATCCCGTACGTCTACACTCCGTGATCATGGAGCAGCGGTTGACGGCCGAGGAGCGGCTGACCCTCAAGACGGGCGCGTTCGGGGCGGTGTTCATGGTGGCCAACGCCGACCCGGGGATGCTCGCCCTGTTCCGGGAGAGCTTCGCCGCCTCCGCCGCGATGGCCGACACGAGCGGGATCGTGAAGGAGGCGCTGACCACCGGGCCGCTGCCGAAGCTGCCCCGGGACTCGGCGCTGGAGATCGAGGCGGTGGTGCTGCCGGCGCTGGGCCGCTCCGTCGAGATCCTGCGCGAGAAGTCGCCGCAGGACGTGGCGATCTACCGCGAGGTGGTGCTGTCGGCCGCCGAGCGGGTGGCCGGGGCGCACCGGGGGGTGGCTCCGGCCGAGGCGGCGGTCATCGAGCGGATCAGGGGCGCGCTGGCTCAGTCGGCGTGAGCCGGTCCGCCGGTGCGGGTGCGTGCCGGCCCGGCGACCAGAGCGCCCGGACGGTGGCGCGTACGCACCGGTCGCGGACCCGGCCGCAGGCGCAGCGGTACGCCTCGGGGCGCGCCCGGCGACAGGGGCGCCGCGGCGCGTCGTGCGGCGTGGCGCTGGAAGACTCTGACATTTCGCGACACCTCCCGATTTGCCAGATTACCCGCCCGGCGGCCCGCCGTGAGCTGTGTCACCCTGAGGTCGCCGGAGGTCGATGCTACTGGCAGGTAACATTGCGCCGTGGGCAACTGCACAGCAGCCCGTGGTTGACCGATCGTTAAGTCACGCGGGAGGCTGCGCCCGTGACCGGGCGAGTGATCGCTACACCAAACAGGAGGGTCGTCGAAGCGCGATGAACATCGTCGTACTCGTCAAGCAGGTGCCCGATTCGGGCGCGGACCGCAACCTGCGTACTGACGACAACACCGTCGACCGCGGTTCGGCGAACAACGTCATCAACGAGATGGACGAGTACGCCATCGAAGAGGCGTTGAAGATCAAGGAGGCCCACGGCGGCGAGGTCACCGTCCTGACCATGGGTCCGGACCGGGCGACCGAGTCGATCCGCAAGGCGCTCTCCATGGGCCCCGACAAGGCCGTGCACGTCGTGGACGAGGCCCTGCACGGGTCCTGCGCCGTGGCCACCTCGAAGGTGCTCGCCGCCGCGCTCGGCCAGCTGAACGCCGACCTGGTGCTCTGCGGCGCCGAGTCGACCGACGGCCGGGTGCAGGTGATGCCGCACATGATCGCCGAGCGGCTGGGCGTCGCGGCGCTGACCGGCGCCCGCAAGCTCACCGTCGACGGCTCCACCCTGACCGTCGAGCGGCAGACCGAGGAGGGCTACGAGGTGGTCACCGCCGCCACCCCCGCCGTGGTCTCCGTCTGGGACACCATCAACGAGCCGCGCTACCCGTCCTTCAAGGGCATCATGGCCGCGAAGAAGAAGCCGGTGCAGACGCTCTCCCTGGGTGACCTCGGCGTCGCCCCGGCCGAGGTGGGCTTCGAGGGCGCGACCAGCGCCGTGCTGGAGCACACCAAGCGCCCGCCGCGCTCCGGCGGCGCGAAGATCACCGACGAGGGCGACGGCGGCGTCAAGCTGGTCGAGTTCCTCGCCACCGAGAAGTTCGTGTGAGAGGTCTGGACATGTCTGAGGTTCTCGTCGTCGTCGAAGCCACCCGGGAATTCGGCGTCAAGAAGGTCACCCTGGAGATGCTCACCCTCGCCCGCGAGCTGGGCACGGCGAGCGCGGTCGTGCTCGGCGGCCCCGGCGCCGCCGAGGCGCTGAGCGCCAAGCTGGGCGAGTACGGCGCGGAGAAGATCTACGCCGCCGAGGGTGACGACATCGACGGCTACCTGGTGGCCCCCAAGGCCACCGTCGTGGCCGAGCTGGTCGAGCGGGTGCAGCCCGCGGCCGTGCTGCTCGCCTCGTCCCAGGAGGGCAAGGAGATCGCCGCCCGCCTGGCCGTCAAGCTGGACAACGGCATCCTGACCGACGTGGTCGACCTGGCCGCCGACGGCACCGCCACCCAGGTGGCCTTCGCCGGCTCGACCATCGTCAAGTCCAAGGTCACCCGCGGCCTGCCGCTGGTCACCGTCCGGCCGAACTCGGTCAACCCGACCCCGGCGGCCGCCACCCCGGCCGTCGAGCAGCTCACCGTGTCGGTCACCGACTCCGACAAGCTGGCCAAGGTCGTCGACCGGGTCGCCGAGCAGAAGGGCTCCCGCCCCGAGCTCACCGAGGCCGGCGTCGTCGTCTCCGGCGGTCGCGGCGTCGGCAACGCCGACAACTTCAAGCTGGTCGAGGAGCTGGCCGACCTGCTCGGCGGCGCCGTCGGCGCGTCCCGCGCGGCCGTCGACTCCGGCTTCTACCCGCACCAGTTCCAGGTGGGCCAGACCGGCAAGACCGTCTCCCCGCAGCTCTACGTCGCGCTCGGCATCTCCGGTGCCATCCAGCACCGGGCCGGCATGCAGACCTCGAAGACCATCGTCGCGGTCAACAAGGACGGCGAGGCGCCGATCTTCGAGCTGGCCGACTTCGGCGTGGTGGGCGACCTGTTCAAGGTCGTCCCGCAGGCCGCGGAGGAGATCCGCAAGCGCAAGTGAGCTGACGCTCGCCCGCACCCGGGCCGGGAACCGCGCGGCGGTTCCCGGCCCGTCGCTGTCCGGCCCCGACCGGAAAGGATCGGAACCGAGGACACGTCATCGGGCGCGGCCTGACCGCGGGGTGGGGAGCTGATCGGCGGGCCGGGGAGCTGAGCCGGCCCGCCGATCAGCCCGTCAGAGGCCCTCGGCACGCTCTCGCGGAAGCCGTGGGCTGTCGGACGCCTCGGCGGAAACGTCGACAACCGAGTATGCCTGATGGTCGACGTCCGGTGGCAACGGCAGCAGCTCGTCCGACCCGTCGCCGAGCACACCGACCGGGAACATCCGTGTGTCGCGCGGGTCGGTAGTACCCCGCGACGTCCGAGAGATTCGTGACGTGCGGGTACGGGGTCTCACCGCCCCGTGGGTCGGACGGCGTACTCCGGCCTCCATCCGGTCCGGGGCCGGTCGTTAGGCTGAGCCGTGATGGCATACCTGGATCACGCGGCGACGACTCCGATGCTCGACGAGGCACTGGAGGCGTACGTCGCCACCGCCCGCGAGGTCGGCAACGCGTCCTCGCTGCACGCGTCGGGCCGCCGTGCCCGGCGGCGGGTGGAGGAGTCGCGGGAGCGGGTGGCCGCCGCGCTGGGCGCCCGCCCCTCCGAGGTCGTCTTCACCGGCGGCGGGACCGAGAGCGACAACCTCGCGGTCAAGGGCATCTTCTGGGCGCGGCGGGGAGCCGACACCCGGCGGGACCGGGTGGTCTCCAGCGCGGTCGAGCACCACGCGGTGCTCGACGCGGTGGACTGGCTGGTCGACCACGAGGGGGCCCGGGTGGGCTGGCTCTCGGTGGACGCCAGCGGCCGGCTCAGCCCCGACGAGCTGCGCGCCGAGCTGGCCGAGCACGGTGACCGGGTCGCGGTGGTGACCGCGATGTGGGCCAACAACGAGGTGGGCACCGTGCAGCCGGTCGCCGACCTGGCCGCGGTCGCCGCCGAGCACGGGGTGCCGTTCCACACCGACGCGATCCAGGCGGTCGGGCAGGTGCCGGTGGACTTCGCCGCCAGCGGGGTCGCCGCGCTGACCGTGACCGGGCACAAGCTCGGCGGGCCGACCGGGGTGGGCGCCCTCGTGCTCGCCCGCGACGTACCGGCCACCCCGCTGCTGCACGGCGGCGGCCAGGAGCGCGACGTGCGCTCCGGCACCCTCGACACCGCCGGCATCGTCGCCTTCGCCGTCGCCGTGGAGGCGGCGGTCAAGGGCCAGCAGGAGTACGCGGCCCGGATCGCCGCGCTCCGTGACGACCTGGTCGAGCGGGTCCGGCAGGCGGTGCCCGAGGTGGTCTTCAACGGCGACCCCACCGGCCGGCTGCCGGGCAACGCGCACTTCTCCTTCCCCGGCTGCGAGGGAGACGCCCTGCTGCTCCTGCTGGACGCCCAGGGCATCGCCTGCTCGACCGGCTCGGCCTGCTCCGCCGGGGTGGCCCAGCCGTCCCACGTGCTGCTGGCCATGGGCGCCGACGACGACCGCGCCCGCTCCTCGCTGCGCTTCACCCTCGGCCACACCAGCACGCCCGCCGACGTCGACGCCCTCATCGCCGCGCTCCCGGCCACCGTCGAGCGCGCCCGCCGCGCCGCCGCCCTCCGCACCCCCCGCTGACCCTCCTCACCGCAACGCCCCACCCCGTCGCGCCCGCGATCTTGCACTCTCGGCCCGGCGATCGCGGTGTTCGCCCCTTCTGCCGGGGTGACAACTGCAAGATCGCGCGGCGGGCGACGTCGGCGCCAGGGCGGGGAGATCGGGCGGGGCGAAGGTAACGGATAGGCTCGGTGGGGTGAAGGGAGTGGGCCGGTGAGGGTGTTGGCGGCTATGTCCGGTGGGGTCGACTCCGCCGTGGCGGCGGCGCGGGCGGTGGAGGCGGGGCACGACGTGACCGGCGTGCACCTGGCGCTGGCGCGCAACCCGCAGACGTACCGCACCGGTGCGCGCGGCTGCTGCACGCTGGAGGACTCCCGCGACGCCCGGCGGGCCGCCGACGTCATCGGCATCCCGTTCTACGTCTGGGACATGGCCGACCGCTTCCACTCCGACGTGGTGGACGACTTCGTCGCCGAGTACGCGGCGGGCCGTACGCCGAACCCCTGCCTGCGCTGCAACGAGAAGATCAAGTTCGCCGCGGTGCTGGACCGGGCCGTGGCCCTGGGCTTCGACGCCGTGGTCACCGGCCACCACGCCCGGCTCGGGGCGGACGGGCTGCTGCGCCGCAGCGTCGACGTGGCCAAGGACCAGTCGTACGTCCTCGCGGTGCTCACCCGCGAGCAGCTCGACCGGTCGGTCTTCCCGCTCGGCGACTCGACGAAGGCGCAGGTCCGCGAGGAGGCCGCCCGGCGGGGGCTGGCGGTGGCCGACAAGCCCGACTCGCACGACATCTGCTTCATCGCCGACGGCGACACCCGCGGCTTCCTCGCGCAGCGCCTCGGCGAGGCGCCCGGCGACGTGGTGGACGCGACCACCGGCGCCGTGGTGGGCAGCCACACCGGCGCGTACGCGTACACCGTCGGGCAGCGGCGCGGCCTGCACCTGGACCGGCCGGCGTCGGACGGCCGCCCCCGGTACGTGCTCTCCATCACGCCGACCACCAACACGGTGACGGTCGGCCCGGCGGAGGCCCTCGAGGTCTCCCGGGTGCGCGCCGAGCGTCCGGTGTGGACGGGCGGGCCACGCCCGGACGCCCCGCTGGAGTGCGAGGTGCAGTTGCGGGCGCACGGCGACGTGGTGCCGGCGACGGTCGAGCTGTGCGCCGACGGCCTCCGCGCCGAGCTGCGGCGCCCGGTGCGCGGGGTCGCCGCCGGCCAGGCGATCGTCGCCTACCGGCCGGACCCGGCCGGCGATGTCGTGCTCGGCTCCGCCACCATCGCCGGCTGACCGGTCGGGCCGCCCGGCGGCCGGATAGTCTTCGGCCGTGACAGATCAGGCGTGGCCCTGGCCGGTCGGCGCGGCGACCGGCATCGGTTCCCTTCCCGGCACCGACATCGCCGAGGCGCAGCGGATCGTCCTCGGCGAGCTTCCCGCGCTGCCGCACCTGCCGGAGCTGCCGGCCCGGGGCCCCGGCGCCGACCTGGTCGGCCGGACCGCCGGCCTGCTGGTCGAGCTGCCGGTCGAGCTGTACGCCGCCCGCTGGCGGATCGCGCCCCGCCCGGGGCGGGACCTGCGCCGCGCCCGTGACCTGATGGAACGCGACCTCGACCAGCTCGCCGAGCAGGCCGAGGAGTACGCGGGACCGGTCAAGATCCAGGCGGGTGGCCCGTTCACCCTGGCCGCGTCCCTGGAGCTGCCGATCGGGGGCCGGATGCTGCGGGACCCCGGCGCGGTGCGGGACCTCACGGGTTCGCTCGCGGAGGGGCTGCGCGGGCACGTCGCGGCGGTCGCTCGCCGGCTGCCGCACGCCACCGTGCTGCTCCAACTCGACGAGCCGTCGCTGCCGGCCGTGCTCGCCGGGCGGGTGCCCACCGAGAGCGGCTTCGGCGTGTACCGGGCCGTGGAGCCGGGCGTCGCCGGGTCGCTGCTGCGCACGGTCGTCGAGGCGGCCGGCGTGCCGGTCCTGGTGCACTGCTGCGCGCCGGACGTGCCGCTGGAGCTGATCCGCGCCGCGGGCGCCGTCGGCGTGGCCCTCGACCTCGACCTCGTCACCGACCTGGACCCGCTGGGCGAGGCCGTCGACGCCGGGCTCGGGCTGCTGGCCGGCGCCGCGCCGACCCGCCCGCCGGCCGCCGGTCGCGCGCCCACCTCGGCGCAGGTCGCCGACCGGGTACGCCAGCTCTGGGACCGCCTCGGCTTCCCGCGCCGGCGGCTCGCCGAGCAGGTCGTGGTCACCCCGGCGTGCGGCCTCGCCAACGCGACCCCGCAGTACGCCCGCGCGGTGCTCGCCGCCTGCCGGGACGCGGGGCGGCGGCTCGCCGAGGACTGAGGTTTCCCGTCGTACGGGCGGGGCACGATGGTCTGCATGATTGGAAAGCTGCGCACAGTGGTCATCGACTGTCCCGACCCGCGGGCCCTGGCCGACTTCTACTCCGAGCTGCTGGGCCTGCCGCTGGACGCCGACGCCAGCGACGACGGTTGGGTGGTGATCTCCGGCTCCGGGCACCGGCTCGCCTTCCAGAAGGCACCCGACCTGCGCCCGCCGGCGTGGCCGGACCCGCAGCGCCCCCAGCAGTTCCACCTGGACGTCGAGGTGGACGACGTGGAGGCGGCCGAGAAGCGGGTGCTGGCGCTCGGCGCCCGGCGACTGCCGGGGGAGGGCGACGACTTCCGGGTCTACGCCGACCCCGCCGGTCACCCGTTCTGTCTGATCTTCTTCGACTGAGTCGTCCGCCGGCCGGACCCGTCCGTCCGCCGGCACGGGCTCGGCGGGCCGCGGCGGTGGTGCGGGTTGCGGTCGGGCGGCATGATCGCGGGAATGATCGACACCTCGCTCCGGCGGGCCGCCGGCTCGCTCTTCGGCCTCGCCTACGGTGACGCGCTGGGCAAACCGACCGAGTTCCTGACCGTCGCCGAGATCGTCCACCGCTACGGCCCGGCCGGCCCGCGCGAGCTCGCCGGCCACCCGGCACTGGTGACCGACGACACCCAGATGGCGCTGGCCGTCGGCTGGGCGCTGCACGACGCCCCGGCGCTGACGCCCGAGGCGGTCGAGCCGCTGCTGCGGCAGCGCTTCCTCGACTGGGCGGCCAGCCCGGAGAACAACCGGGCGCCGGGCATGACCTGCCTGCGCGCCTGTGCCGAACTCGGGCGGGGTGTGCGCTGGCAGGAGGCGACGGTCGCCGGCTCGAAGGGCTGCGGGGCGAACATGCGGGTCACCCCGGTCGGCCTGCTCGACGTCGACGTGGACACCCTCGCCGGGCTGTCCCAGCTCCAGGCGGGGCTGACCCACGGGCACCCGACCGGCCTGGCGGCCAGCGAGCTGACCGCGTACGCCGTGTGGCTGCTGTGCGCCGGCGCGGCGCTGGCGGACCTGCCCCGCCTGCTCGCCGACCGGGCCCGCGACCAGCGGCGCGTCTACCGCGCCGACTGGCTCGGCGACCTCTGGCAGCGCCCCGGCGTGGAGACGCCGGAGGACTTCATCGCCCGCGGCTGGGACGAGTGCCTGGCGGTCCTCGGCCGCCTCGACGCCGCGCTCGCCGACCCGGACGACGGCGGCGACCCGTGCCGGCACACCGGCGAGGGCTGGATCGCCGAGGAGGCGTTGGCCACCGCGCTGTTCTGCGCGGTCCGGCACGCCGACGACCCGGTCGCCGCGCTGGCCCGGGGCGCCACCACCGCCGGCGACTCCGACTCGATCGCCGCGCTGGCCGGCGCCTTCGTCGGCGCGGCCCTGGGCATGCCGGCCTGGCCCGACGCCTGGTCCGCCCGCATCGAGTACGCCGACCAGCTCCACGCCCTCGCCCGCGCCTGGGACTGACCTGCCCCGCCGTCCGAGAGTCCGCCGGACGGCGTTTCGGGCCGTGCGAGGGCCGGAGGGCGCGTCCCGTCGGGCCGTGCGAGAGCCGGCCGGACGGCGCGTGGTCAGGCGCCGGGGAGGTGGGGCAGGCGGCGGATGCGGCGCCACAGGGCGGGGTCGCAGGCGCCGGCGTGGCGGGAGAAGCCGACCAGCGGAACGTGGGCGGGCTCGGCCAGGTCGACGAAGCTGTCGTGGTCGGCGCCGGGGTCCCACTCCCGGGTCGGGATGCGGACGTGGTCGTCCCGGCCGCTCTTGTCCTGACTGGTGATCTTCAGGACGTCGGCGCCCCGGGCGTCGGCGCGCAGCACCAGGCAGGGCCGCACCTTCGAGCCGGTGCCGTCGGCGTACGGGACGTCGGCCCACCAGATCTCGCCCGGGCGCGGCGCGCCGGCGGGCGCCCGTTCGGCGGTACGCGGCCGGTCCGGTCGACCGCGCCACCCCGGCCGGAGACATGCGCCCG
>NZ_JBFAVI010000176.1:0-14354 GCF_040679695.1 Micromonospora sp. NPDC052213 | reverse complement strand
CGCCTCCTGGAACGGCACCGCACCCCTGGACGCCTCCTCCGGCGACCAGAAGCGTCACCGTCTCTCCCGCGCCGGCAACCGGCGGATCAACCGCACGCTGCACATCATGGCCGTGGTCCAGCTACGCAACCGCACGCAAGGCCGCACCTACTTCGACGCGAAGAAGGCCGCCGGGAAGACCTCCATGGAAGCCATGCGCGCCCTCAAACGCCGGCTGTCCAACCTGGTCTACGCGCGCATGGTCACCGACCAGAGGAAAAGGGACGCGGCGGGCCCGGGAGGGCAATCGGGGACGACTCTGCAATCCAGCGTGACCGACCTGACCCCGGACATCGGCCCTTCGGACAAGCCACTTCCCAGACCCGCCACCAACCACCCTAAACCCTTGCTGTCAGCAGCGCCTTGACATAAAGGGGTGCCATGACCGGATGCGCCGGGCCATCCACTAACGTGCGGGGTTGTGGCAGCCAAAGCAGCAGGAGCGTTTCGTCGGACGGCAATAGAGCGATCAGACCAGCGCGTCGCATGGGAACGAACGGACCAGGCCTTCTTCGCTGCCGGAGCGTGTCACATCCTCGCCTGGGTTTGCCGAGAATCCTACCCAGACCGGTCGATCGAGATAGCGGCCGTGCGCCTCGCCGGCGACGGGCAGGTCTTCCACACCTACGCGATCTGGGATCATTGGGCGTTCGACCACTCGGGCTGGAATCCCGAACCGCAATTGCTGGTGGCCAACGAGGACTTCGAAGGCCACCCGCTAGAGCGCGTCAAGATCACGGCCAGTCTCGCTGAGTTCTGCGAGACGTACCACCACCGCATGCCGAACCAGTATTGGCATGACCCGCTCCCCCGTGCTCGCGACTACGTGGGCCGATACATCCCACCTTGGGCGTAGCGCCTCCGGCGCAGAATCGTCGGCCGGAGCGCGTGTTCCCTTGCCGACCGCTGGTGACGCACCGCCCGTCGGCGGCGGATGAGTGCGGCTGGTCCTCGACGAGGTGAGCCCGTTTGAGAGCCCACATGGGATTCGACGTCGATAACGCAACCTCACGCTCTCTCGGTGGTGTACGCCGAGACGAGCGCGGGAAGGATCATTCTGGCGGGCCTCTGGTGGAACCAGGCACGACTGCCGGCGGTCCAACCTGACATGCGCGCGGTCGTCTCCCTCTGCTCTGTCCTGTTGGGCCTGTTCGTCGGCGCTCTCATGCTGCGTTTCGGCTGGGAGCTGCCGGTGCGAACCTCCTGCTCAGGCGACGTGTGCACGTCGCAGTCGTGGATCGACGTCGACTGGGACCGCGTCAACTGGGAACTGAAACCGACCAGGATCGCCTGCTTCGAGGCCAACCCGGCCAACCACGATGTCCTGATCGGGCCCGGCGACGAATGCGTACGGTCCCGCGGCGACGTCATCGAACACCAGGCCACCTACGAAGAACTACGTGAAGAGATCCAGCAAAGGCGCACCCTGGCACTTGCGTTCGCCGGCGCCGCGATCGCGCTGCCACCGATCCTCGTCAAGGTGTGGTGGCGGGGCCGCCGCAGGCCGGCACCGACGACACACTGACTCCACGCTCCCCCACCCTGATCACGGCAGATCCGGATACCTGTGAAGTGCGCTGCTCAGACGGACGGCGGTGGGTTGCTGCGTGTGGGTGGCTCATGCCGTACCGCCTGGAACGTCAGGCAGCGCGAACCAGCGGCCTTCAGCCACCTCGCGTAGGTGGCCCTCGCCGGCAAGATGGGTACAGGCTGCGCCGATCTCCTCAGTGCCCTGACGTTCTCTCCGCCCTAATCTAAAGGACGGAGATTCCCTCCGCGCTGTGCGCGGAACCGCCGCGCTGCGCCTGGGCGGATTCCTACTTCACGGCGCTGCGCCGGCACGGGTGCCGGTCTTACCTGCGCTCCACAGGCGTTTGAGTTGTCCCAGCGTCCCTGGGCCAAAACGTCGATCGCCGCGTTGACGTCCCGGTCGTGGACCGCGCCGCATAGGCAGGTCCACGACCGGACGTCCCCATCCGAGACGTACGGCAGCCCGGCCTTTCGGGCTTCCTGCCGCACGCGCAGCCCGTCGTTGAACACCACCCGCGCGCACCCGAACGCCCTTGCCAGCGTTTCCTGCTGCCTAAACTTCAGCCCCTGATGATGGCTTGTGGCGCTGGGCGCCGCCGGCTCCGCTCGTTGCAACGGCTTTGCTTCATTCGCTGCCGCCTCCCCTTCTGGCGCGCATGAGGTCGCGGGCGCGGTCGACGGTGGCAAGCGGCGGGCCGAGTACGAGGTTGGCCGCGGCGGACTCGATCCCGGGATGGGGTCGGGTGGGCGCGAGAGCTTCGGCGGCCAGGACCGTGGCCGCCATGGCGTGCAACTGCTCCGGGTCCACGGCGGCGCGCAGGTACGTGAATTCGTACCGTTCCTCGTGCTTCGCATGGGTGAGGACTGCGTCGCGCAGGGCAATCAGCCTGCGGTCGAAGTCGGTGGTGTCGGTGCCATTCTCGTAGAGCTCGGCCAGCATCTGCTTGGCCCTGCGCTCCTCGGCCAGCCGGTCGGCCACGACCGCCGGGCCGGAGTCGATGGTGACCTGCGCGTACGGGTGGACGATCTCTTCCTCGGCGGTCTCGTGTACGGCCAGCAGGCGGACCAACTCGTCGAACCGTTCCCGCCGCTCGTCACCCCGGCTGTTGAGGGTGGCGGCGAACAGGTCCTCAATGCGGGCGTGCTGGGCCAGCAGCACGTCGATCACGTCGCCGTCGCCTGTCTGTTGGGTCATCGTCCTACCGCCGTCTTTTGGCGCAGGTCGGGCACCGGGTGCGGGCCCTCGGTCTCTATCCGGTATTCGTCGCCGAGTCTGTTCCGGTGTTCGTCGATCACCTGCTCGGATGGTGGCTGCTGGCCGCCGTGAATCTGCTGCTGCATCCGCTCGAACCGCTCATGCGCATCCCGCACGTACCCCGCGCCGAGCGTGGTCAGGTCGATCTGAGTGGCCAGCAGATGGCGTACGTACTCCTTGTTCGACTCGAACAGCAGCGGTTTGGGCAGTTCTGGGGCGACCACCTGCTCCGGGTCGCGCCCGTCGAAGCGGCGCATCAGGTCGGCGGCGACCCGCAGGTGCTCCAGCTCCATGTTGAGGTGCAGCTCCCAGATGGCCCGTACCCGCGGATCCGGCTCCTGTTGCATGAACGAGTAGTACAGGTAGCACTCGTTGTATTCGTGGTTGACCAGCCGTTCCCACCACGTCTCGCCAGGATCGACCAGCGACTCGTAGTGAGTGACGTGCTCCTCCTCGATCAGGCTGATTTCCTGGTAGAGCTGTCGGGCGATCGGCTCCATGTACTGCGGGCCGACGTTCATGTAGAAGTTCATGGTCTGCTGTTCGGCCGCCATCACGGTCAGGGCGTGCAGCCTCGACAGCGGGTTGACCGTGTTGCGGTCGTACGGGTCGCGCACGTTGTCGTGCGGATGCCGGTGGTGCGCCTTGGTGGGGCGGCCGGGCATCACCTCGGTGAGTTCGTCCACCACCTTCTCCGCCTTGCGGTGCTCGATCATCTCGAACAGGTTGGCGTACCGGTACAGGTGGTCGAAGTCCTCTAGCACCCCGAACTCGTACGCCTGCTTCAGGTAGGGGTCGGGCTCCATCCGCGCCACCCACGCAGTCAGGTCCACCGCCACCTGCTCGTACGCGATCGTCGTCTCCAGCGCGCTCGGGATCGGCGGAAGCAGCCAGTTCACCACCCGCTGTTGCTGCGCCTCGACGTAACGCAGGTACGCCAGCTGCCGACGCACATCGGGATCAGTGCAGTGCCGGGCGAGCTGGCGATTGAACATGATCGCCTCGACCTCGATCCCGTTCATCGTGATCACCCGGCACCGGGTGTACGGATCGGCAGCCTGCGGATCGATCGGCTCGACGTTCAATTCACGCCAGTTCCGGATCTGCTGCTCGAGCGGGATTCCCCGCTCCGCCAACGGATTGAAAGTCATCCACAACCCCTCACGAGCCGCATCGCGCCGCGAGGCCCATCGGTTGGCCCGCACGCATCCGTTCACTATCCAGCACCTAACGGCTGGAATCGGCTGAACTCTGGAAAACCGGGTTAATTGATCATGCCTCGCCTGCCCGGTTCAGCACCACGTATAGAGCAACGCTTTGCTCCGGTCGCCGCAGGGCAAGCGAGACACGTGCTGGCTACGCGGCCCAGCGCAAGGCGTGACCATGGGCCGCTACGCGAAGCTAAAGCTCCCGCTCGGCACACCAGGTCAGGAAGATCGTAGGTCGGACCGGTGTTCAGCCGGGAGTCACCTCGATACCGGCCGAGATATGCGGCGACCACTGCACGGAGAACGACACGATCAGGCGAGGCGCCAGCAGAACCAGAAGCAGCAGAGGTAGTCATGCCTCACGGTGCGTAACAACCTGAACCGGCGCCAACGCCCTCCAAACGGCACGAGCGGCAGCCTCAGGGAAGCCGTTCGGTGAGCGTTTCAGCGGGGTGCACGTCTGGCCTCGACGAGGGTCCGAGTCGAGTGGGCCACGAAGGCGCCGTGGTTGCGAATGTGGGCGTCCAGTCGCTCGAGGGTGTCCCGGTACCGCTCCACGGTGAAGTCGGGCACCCACCAGACGCATTTGCGCAGGGTGTAGACGACCGCGCCGATGTCGAAGAACTCCATCCGGCAGCGAGCGGTGCGCAGGTCCACGATCTCGAGCGCGGCCGCCCGCGCTGCCGCGGCCTCACGATCGGGGTGACGGCCAAGCCGCTCCTGCGGCAGCGGGCCGAGGAAGAACTCGATGAGCTCGAACGCGGATGCCGGCCCGACGTGCTGGGCGAGGTACGTGCCGTCATCGACGAGCACGCGGGCGATCTCGCTCCAGTCGGGGTCCACTGGATGGCGGCTCGTCACCAGATCGAAGCTGGCGTCGGGGAAGGGCAGGGGCCGGCCTTGCTCGACGGGCACGACCTCGACACCGCGGGGCGACAACGCGTGACGGGCACGCTCGGCGTTCGGGCGCCAGCCTTCGGTGACGACCATTCTCGGCGGTAGCTGCGGCACCTCGGCGATGATCTCGCCGCCACCGGTGTCGACGTCCAAGGCCGAAGTGACGTGGGGCAGGCGCGATGCGATCAACCGCGAGTACCCCCACGGCGGCCGCCCCTTCCGTTGCCCGGCCTTCAAGCCAGTCGAAGTCCCAGCCGGACACGTCCACTGCGGCGGCCTCATCGACCAGCTCACTGAACGTACGCACACCGAGAATCCTGCCGGTGCCGTCAACTGGTTTGCGTGGCCACGCCGCGTCCGCTCATCGGCACGTCCGGATGCATACACCCGTGAGGCGGCTACCTTGCGTGACGATCGCTTCGCGGCAAATGAGTGCACATGATCATGGAGTTTGCCGATTACGGCGAGTTCGGAGGCTTGGCCTTCTGCGGGTAGATCGTCTCGTGACGGGCCAGCATGGCAACGAACTCGTCGATCTTCCGCTCGCGGGTCTGCGCCCGTTTGACGGCATTGACGCGGTGGATGAGAGCGAACCGGTTGGTCTTGGTCAGTACGTCGAACATGGCCTGGGCAGCGGGGTCCGCAGCGATGGCGGCCAGCAGGTCGGCCGGCACCTCCGCTTCCGACGGCGGGGCGTAGGCGGCCGCCCACCGCCCGTCCGCCTTCGCGGCTTCCACCGCGGCGCGGCCGGGGGGCAGCATCCGCCCCTGCGCCTCCAGCCGGGCCACGTGCGCGACGTTGCGTTGTGACCAAAAACTGCGCGGCCTGCGAGGGGTGAACCGGATCCAGGAGGTTTCCTGATCCCGTTTACGTGCCTGCCCGTCGATCCAGCCGAAACACAGGGCCTCGTCGACCGCCTGCTGCCAGGTCAGCGTCGTGACCGTGCCGCCCTTCTTGGTCAGGGCGAGCCGAACACCGGGCGACGTGGCGTGGTGGGCCGACAACCACGCGCGCAGCGCGTCGGCGTCCGCGACGATCAACTCATCCAGTTCAGCGCTCACCATGACGGCAGGCTATCGCTGCGCCACGGCCGCAGCCTCTGCCTGTTCGACCGCCCGACTCGCCGGGCTGCCGGCGCGCCGGTCGCTCGACGGACCGGCGGGGCAGTACCTCGATGCTCAGAACGGTTGCGACGTCGGGCCGGCAGGTCGGACTCCTCGTGCACGTGCCGGTTACGGCGAGCGTCGTCCACGACCACGGGCCTCTGACAATCGCCAGCGCCGTACGAGCCGGCGACGCCCGGCGATCCAAGCCGCGCACCTCAACCGCTCGTTCTGCGGCAAATGAGTGAAGCAGTGGCCACCGCACCGCGAGGAGCATTGCCAGGTCCACCGTCCCGGACCACCACTGCTGCCTACGAGCGCGCGGTTGCCGGGCCCGGCGGATAAGGTGCGGCACATGCAATCGCTGATTACGGCCATCGTCGAACACGACGAGGCCGCCAGCTTCCTGGCCTGGCCGGGCGACTTCGAGCTCGACCGGAAAGACCACGTTGAGGACGTCCACCTCGCATCAGGCGCGGCACTCGAGGGCTTCGCGGGTGATGGTGCCGGGGGCACGTACTTCTTCTGTGGTAGCGGTGGCGAGGAACGGCCAGTCCTGTATGCGGACTCGGAAGGCAGCGCGGCCCTCGTAGCGATCGGGCTGGAGCAGTTGCTGCAGCTCCTGCTGGTGGCGCCTTGGTGGCGCGACTGCCGCGCGTTCACCGAGGAGGAGAGTCGCGAGCTGGCCGCCGAGTATCTGGAAGACATGCCCGATCTGGCAGCTCGGCGCAATCGTGCGGCCACGGCTCTCGGCCTTGACCTTCCCACAGAGGCCGAAGCTTTGGCTGCCCTCCGCAGGGTCGCTACCGAGGCAGGCAAGGACTTCATCCTCATCTTTACGCCGGAGGATACGCCGTACGACACGCTGATCAACGACTGAGTGGAATGGCTCTACTGCAGTCTTGATCACCCATAGTAGTTGATCCGGAGCCTTGAGCGTCCACCAGGCGGCAGATGAATGCGGGAGCCCGTAAGGCTCGACTCATGCCGATCGTCCCGACTTGCTCGCGGACGGGACATCCTGTTCGGGCTGCCGGTGGAGGCGGAAATGGTTGATCGCCGCCATCGCCACTTGGTCGGGTGTCAGGTCGGTGTTGTTGATGCGCAGGTAGTCGACGCTGTCGTCGAACTGGCCGCTGGAGTTGAGTTGGTACTGCCGGTCCAAGTCGAGCAGGTTGCGCCGGGAGGCCGAAACGTCGCGCTTGGACGGCTTCTCGGCGAGCCGGGAGGTGCCTTCATTACGGCGGAGTCGTTCCTCCTGGCTGGCCTCTAGCTCAAGGAAGAGCACACGGCCGCTGCGGCGTCGGAAGGGGTGCGCGAATTGCTGCACCGCCTGGCCGTCCTCTGGGAGGTCGAACGCCCACACGTACGTGAAGATCAGTCCGGGGAGGTCGCTGGCCGCCACCTCCTCGATCAGGTCGTAGCGAAACCGGTCGACGAGCCGCCCGAACGGCGGGCTGCCGAAGGGGAAGAAGCGCAGCACCGGCTCGATCGCCAGATGGTTATGGAACAGTCGCAGCCCCGTTCGGGCCGAGATCTCCTCGCCGACGGTCATCTTGCCGACGGCCGGTGGCCCGATGATGAAGAGCAACGTCCCGGTCACGCCGGAGAGACTAACCGGTGCCGATACGGCAAGCGACGACTTATCTGACCGATGGTCCCATCACATAGGGGGCAACAGATGCGACGGCGCACTCATTTCGGCACGTCCGGATGCATGCACCCGTGAGCCGATTACCTTGCGTGACGAGCGCTTCGCGGCAGATGTGCGCACCCGATCATGCCAAGGCAACGGCATCGCCCGCTGGCAGCGGACGCGACGAGCCATACCCACGCGATCGCCATGACAGCGTCCGGTTCCCTACTGCGACCCCACCGGTGGGGACTGTCGTTGCCCGCCGTGTCGACCTGTCCGGGCACGCCTAAAGGGTGCCGGGAGAGATGTGGGCATCCCGGCGGGTGCGGCCCTGCCACGCTCAGGCCCTCGCTGGTCCCCGCGCCTTAGCGTGGCAGGGTGGCAGCACCCCGCATGGCATTGCCGTCGGAGATGAGCCGTCGGTTGACGTTCCTGTTCGCGTTGGCGGCGGGAGCGGCCATCGCCAACCTGTACTGGGCGCAGCCGCTGCTTAGCTTCATCGCAGGCGATCTACGCGCCGCGACCGCGACGGCCGGCTGGCTCGTCACCGCGACCCAGGTCGGGTACGCCGTCGGCGTGCTGCTGCTCGTGCCGCTCGGCGACGTCCTGGACCGCCGCCGGTTCGTCCCGGTGATGCTGCTGGCCTCGGCCGCCGCACTGCTGCTGTGCGCGCTGGCGCCGTCGATCGGCGTACTCCTCCTCGCACTGGGCGTGCTCGGCGTAACGACGATTTCCGGGCAGGTCCTCACACCGCTCGCCGGGGACCTGGCGGGCGACGCCCACCGCGGTCGGATCGTCGGCGCCGTCGGGTCCGGGGCCCTCACCGGTATCCTGGCCTCCCGCACGATCAGCGGGTTCGTCGCCGGTGCCGCCGGGTGGCGTACGATCTTCGCCCTCGCCGCGGTCGCCGCCGTCCTGCTCGCGCTTCTGCTCTACCGCGCGATCCCTCCGCTGGCACCGCGGACGCGCATGCCATACCCGCAGCTCATCGCCTCGGTCGGCGGGGTGGTCATGCGCGAACGGGCGGCCCGATGGACGCTGGTCCTCGCCGCCACAGGGTTCGCCACGTTCTCGCTGTTCTGGACGGCGCTGACGTTCCTGCTCAGCGGCCCACCGTTCCGGTACCCGGTGCCGGTGATCGGGTTGTTCGGGTTGGCTGGCCTCGCGGGTGTCCTTTCCGGCCTGCACGGCGGTCGTCTACACGACCGCGGTTGGTCGCTTCCGGCCACCGGCGCGGCCTGGATGCTGGCCCTCGCCGCCTTCGTCGTCGCGGCGTTCGCCGGCCGCTCCGTCGCACTTATCATCATCGCGATCATCATGATCGATGTCGCCATCCAGACGCAGGCCCTCCTCAACCGGACGCGGCTGTTCGCCCTCTCCCACGAGGCCCGCAGCCGGCTCAACACGGCGCTAGCCACCGGCAACTTCATCGGCGCTGCTATCGGCTCCGCCGCCGCGACCACGCTCTGGTCCGCGGGCGGCTGGACAGCGGTCACGATCACGGGAACGGCGCTCTGCTGCTTCGCGCTCACCGTGTGGGCGCTGGGACGTCGGGGCCCACTCGTGATCGCTTCGCCGTGACAGACAGCTGTAACGGACCGCAGCGAAACCTCCCCTCAACCGCGCGACATTCGCCCGTTAGCGCTCGGAGCGCTCCGGAGTCGATCACCATAAGACCCTCGCGCAAAGTCCACGCGTCCGCTTCTCGGCAAGTCCGGGCGTTCTCAGATCCGCCAGCCGACGACCGACAGTAACGCTCGATCGGCGGCATGAGTGGATGTCTGCGGTGATCGCGCCGAAACAGGTCGGTGACGGACTTCGCTCTGCCCTCAGCCCCCGCCTCGCAAGCGGTGCGCACGTCCGCTGGTCTAGGGTCCCTGGGGTGGTCATGAGCGCGCAGGACGTTGTGGGCGTAATCGAGTCAGACCCGGGAGCAATGAGAGTCCTTCGGGCTACGGCCGACCTTGGATTGCCGGACTGGTGGATCGGTGCCGGCTTCGTACGCAACCGCGTCTGGGACGCGATCAGCAACCTCCCGGTCTCGCCGGAGCGCGACGTGGATGTCGCCTACTTCGACCCGGAAAAGCTGGACCCACGCGAGGACGCACGCGCCGAAGCCCAAGCCATGGTGGCCCTGCCTGGGGTGCCGTGGGAGATTCGTAATCAAGCACGGATGCATCTGCGCAATGGCGATGAGCCCTACACGTCCGCCTTGGACGCGATATCGTGCTGGCCCGAAACGGCAACGTGCGTCGCGGTTACTCTGCGGGGTGACTCTGTTCGCCTGGTGTCCTGCCATGGGCTGGCTGACCTTGTGGGAATGGTTGTTCGCCCCTCTCCAGCCTTCAACAACGCAGCGGGCCGCGCGAAGGTACAGCGCCGCGTGGAGGTCAAGGGATGGCTGGACCGATGGGCCGGACTGCGGCTGGAAATCTAGCGCGCACGCCAAGCGAAGGGAGGGTAGCCCCGACAGGACGTCCTCTTCTCGGCAATAGCGGATGCCCAGCATCTGACGTCGGCATCGCCGGCAACGCCGGCAACGCAGATCGTGGCCGTATCCGGCGCCGCCGGTGTTCTATGGGATCAACTCAGCCACGGAAAGCGCCTCGTCCAGCCGACCAGCGGCCAGGTCGTCGTGACGGATTACGAAACTCCCGTCACTCCGGTAATAGAACTCGTTATCTACGGGAAAGCGGGCGAGCGACATCCACTCAATCGTCAGCCGGTGCGTCTCCTTCTCCACATGGGAATACCATTTCGCGACCGGGATGGCGATCTCGCCGGTCTTCTCGCGCCACGCGAGGGTCTGCTCCGCAATACTCTTGATCACCTCCTCGTCGGCATACCCGCCGAGATAGGCGCTGGCGTACCCGTTGTCAGGCGGCCAGAGATCGTTGGCCAGAGCACAGAGTTCGTCAAGGTGCGGCAGGTCACGCTCAAGGTCACGGGCCAACTGCTGCTGGAAGGGCGACAGGTCGTCCTCGTCCTCGTCGTCCTCGTCGTCCTCGTCCGCCCCGAACCAATCGGGGAACTCCGCGCGCAGCGTGGCGCCGACGTCGTACTGCTTGTCGACGAACGCGTGGTCGGTGGCTCCTGCCGCCACCTCGGTATCGGTGCCGGCCGGCACATACACGACTCGCCCGTACCTCCGCTCCCCGGTGGCAGCGGCCTGCTCATGGTCCAGGAAGAACAGCAGCGAGCCGTCTGCCGGCAGGCCGAAGCCGTCGACTCTTGGCAGCGCCGCACAGTCGACCGAGAAGATGAACGGCAACGGACTGACCCCGTCGGACGGCCAGTCCATGCCCACCGGCAGCCGGGGCAACCCACCGAACTGCCCGACCGGAACACCGCTGGATCCTCCGCTCAACCGGATCGACAAACGGAGGTGCTGGATGAACCGGCTGACCTCGTCGTCCGGGATGCCCAACGCGAGCGCTGCACGACGAAGCTGCCCCTGATGATCCATAGCGCAACATGGTGCCACGAGGGCGAGCCCGGCGACCGGTGCCCCACGGCCCGCACGCGCTGTCGTCGGCATCGCTGCCGCCGTGATCGGGTGCGCACATCTCGGCATGACAGCGCACTACGCCGGGCGCGGCCAACGCGCGGTCGCAGGAAAGAATGCTGTCCACGATCAGGGTTTCGACGTCGGACGGACGAAGACGTGGATGCGGCCCACCGTGGCATACCCGAGACGGGCGTAGAGGTGTCGGGGCCAGTCCTGCGCGTCGGCGACTACGAAGACCAGGTCGCAACAGGCGGCGTGGGCGCGGCGAAGTCCGTCGGCCATGATCGCTCGAGCGTACCCGCGGCCGGTGTATGCCCGGCTGGTCATCACGTCTTCGATCTGCGCGATGCGATGTGCGGAGTCGATATACACGTCGGCGCGGGAGAGCACCCGGCCGGCGACGTCGCGTACGGCGAGGAAGGCCACCTCGTCAGCGCCGTGTAGCAGGGTGGCACGTCGCTCGACGAGCTGGTCGACCACCTCGTCGCTGGCGTGCGGCAATTGTTCGCGCCACTCGTAGCGCGTCGACTCGCGCAGCGCGTCGAGGTCGACCTGCTCGACCCGGATCGCAGGGTCGGCAGGACGGTCCGGCGCCGCACCTGTGTGGCCCATGATCAGGTTGATCGCATGCTGGTAGCCAGCATCGACGAAGGTGGGCGCGCAGGCAACGCCGTTCAGGTCGTCGGCAACGACCATCCGATGCCCCAGGCCCACACCGCCAAGCACTCGATCGACGGCTGCAAGCGCCTCCGCTGGCTCCACGGGCGCGGTCAGAATCACTTTGTTGTGGTCGTACGAAGCCGGAAAGTTCTCGTGGAGCACCGCGAACCCATCGGGCATGTCGACGATCTGGTGCGCCTGCCGGCGCGCAACGTCATGCGTGAATGCGATGGCGCGGGCCAGCCGGATTCCGTCATGATCGGCAGGCTACCGGGGCTGGCAATTGCACTGCGCGGGGTTGATCGCACCCATGGAGGTGTGATGACTTTGCAGGTACTGGCCGACTGCGTCCCTTTCGGTGGTTGACCACCCTGCACGACTTAGCGAACCTGCGGCACCGAGCGGTGCGCCCGATCCACTCGGCAAGTCCGGCGTTCTCAGATCCGCCAGCCGACGGCATGTGCGGACGTTGCCGGTGCGGTCAGCGGTCTTCGGCGTAGTGGGAATGCACGGCTGGCTGTCCGGTGTAGTTGGCACCAGCGCGATCGTCGGCGCCGAGGTAGCTGTACGGGAGGCGGACCTCACGGCGGCCGGTGCAGCTGATCCGGCGGCGACGGGGGTCGTAGGAGAACCCGGCGGCACGGAGTCGGGCGGTGAGGCGCTGCCCAGCGGGCCGCCCGTCAGGGAGCCGGATGCTGGACAGGTCCAGGTCGGCCACGAATCGGCCGGTGGGAGTTAGCCAGCCGGCCGCCCGGGTCAGGACGGCGAGCTTGTCCCCGACGTAGTGCAGTCCGTGCAGACAGGTGATCAAGTCGAACGTCCGCGTTGGCGCCCAGTTGGCGACGGAGGCGCAGACTAGCTCCAGGTTCAACGGTGGTGCCGCTACGGGATCGAAGGCGTCGACCAGGTCGACCCCGACGAGGAGTGTCCGCTCGGTCAGCCCTGCCAGACGCAGTTCCCCGGCAGCCTGGATCAGCGCCCGACCAGTGCCACAGCACAGATCCAACCAGCCAGCGGCTGCCGAAGGTTCGGCCCGACCGGCGCCAACAAGGCCGGCGACGAGAACATCAAGAGGGTTGAACCCCAGCTCCCGGGTGTAGCTGTTGACCCCGGACAGCTGCCGCTCGCGGTTCATGGTGCAGTTGGCCACCACCGCCGACTGTTCCAAGGCGTCGTTGCCAAGCAGTTCGAGACTGGCGCGCTGACCGAACACGGCAATATCATCCCAGAGGCAGCTCCTCAGACTGAACCCCGACCAGCGGCAGATCCGGATGCTTGAGCCGGCTGCGGGTGGACGCTGTGGCCTGTTCAGCGGGGCGGGGTTTCGCGTTGTATGCCGGCCGCTCGGCGCCAGCGGCTGACTTCGGATTCGTGGGAACCGGTAGCGGTCGCTGTCGCGACAGCCGCCGGATCTGCTCCGCCGGTCAGTAGGGTCAGGGGCCAGGCGGGCACGCCGCCCTCGCTGTCGTAAGCGGCCCAGGTCCATGGACCGTCGAAGCGCCAGGCACGACCGTCGGCGTCGGCGACGTCGTCGCCGGTCTCTAGGAAGGCGTATGGCCGGAAGAGCAGTTCGAGCGTGAACGGAACACCGCCGCCGGGCTCGATGCTCGTGCCCTGGAACTCCGATGCCGCGTCCGGAGCCTCGCCAGCGGGCAGAACGAGCAGGCTCAGGCCCGGGCGGGGCAGCCAGCCCGTCTCCTGCGGCGGATCGTACTCGTGAACCTCGATGACGTGGATGATCCGCGCCGGTATACCGACCCGACAGGTATCACCGGGTGCGAGGCGGAGGGCAGGCGGGTCGATCGCGTATAGCTCGTCCGGATCGACGCGGCCCAGGGCCGCCTCGCCGTTCCAACGCGAGCCCTCCGCGTCCGGGTCGATCTCCCACCACGGCCAGCGGACGCTGACGTACGCATCGTCGACGTCGGTGACGACCGTTGGCGTGAACGGGCAGGAGATACGCAGCACGTCCCCGACGCGGTAGACCATGCGCGGCAGATTAGCGCGCGGCGCCGGGCATGACGCCGGCTGTGGAAGGAACCAGGGACTGCGGTCGCTGACTGCTCGAAGCGGTTCGCGTGGCCGCACGGACGGTGCCGCCGTGCCCGACGAACGCGCTGTTCGCGGCATGAGCGTGCGATGTGAGCGTTCCGCGTGGCCCGTCCTGCGGAAGGCAACTGGACACGTGGCTTCAGCGGCTCCGCACAGTAGTGGTACTACGCTCCGCTGCATGCCTGACGATCACGTGTACGGCGTGCGGCTCTTTGTTCCCGGGACTGCGGCGACGATGGCTCGGTGGCAGGGCTCGCTCGGACGTTCCGGTCTGACGCTGGACGGTCACTCGCTCACATCGCAGAACCTGGGCTTTCGCGCGCTGGTGGAGTGGGTGGAGAACGACGGCTCGTTCGGCCAGGCGTTCGGTCACGGCACGATGTCGGAGGAGGAGCGATCCGCCATCGCTGCGGCCGGCAGCGCCTTGGTCCTGGACCTGCCGGTGTACCTCGGTGCTGCAGCGGGA
>NZ_JBFAVI010000175.1:3688-14738 GCF_040679695.1 Micromonospora sp. NPDC052213 | reverse complement strand
CCCGCCGGTGGCGACCGGCGCCGGCCGGGGACCGCCCCGGGCGCCGGCGAGGAGCTGCGGCGCTGCGACCGTCAGCCCCACCGCCAGGACCAGGGCCGCCACCGAGCCGGCCGCCAGCCGCCGCCGGCGCCGGCGGACCCGGGAGCCGACCGCCGCCAACCGGTCCGGCGGGGCCGTCAGCGGCGGTACGGCGTCGGCGAGCAGCCGCCGGACGTCGGAGTCGTCAGAACTCATGGCACGACCTCCCGATCGGTGAACAACCGCAGATCCGGGTCGGCGCGCAGGCTGCGCAGGGCGCGCGAGGACTGCACCTTGACCGTGTTGACCGAGCAGCCCAGCACCTGCGCGGTCCGCTCCACGGACAGGTCCTCGACGTACCGCAGCACCACGATCGCCCGCTGCTGGCGGCTGAGCCGGGCCAGCGCGCGGCGCACCGCGTCCCGGTCGGCCGACTCGCCGGCCACGTCGCCGGTCCCCCACGTCTCCGGCGTCGTGGCGGCCGGCACCTCGCCCCGCCACCGCCGCCGCCACCAGGAGGCGTACGTGGTGAAGAGCGCCCGTCGCAGGTACGCCTCGGGATGCCCGCCGTGGACGATGCCGGGCCAGCGCCGCCAGGCGACCGCGAGCACGGTCTGGAGCAGGTCCTCCGCCCGGCCGGCGTCTCCGGTCAGCAGCCACGCCGAGCGCAGCAGGGCGCCGGACCGGGCCGCCACGAACTCGGCGAAGCCCTCCGGTGGCGGCGGGTGCGGGCTGTCGGACATGCGTACCTCCCGCCAGGTGAACGCGGTGGCCGCGCCGGGAGGTTAACGCGGGTCCGCGCCTTTCGTGGCGGCTGCCCGCACGCCCGGTTGGGTGCGCATTCCCGGAACGGCCGTCGACGCGATCCGCGATTCCGGCCTGACCACCCTGGACGGCCGACCCCGGCGACCCCCGGCATCACCTCGTGTGCGGGGCGGATCGCGGAGCGTTCACCGGGCGGCGGGGGGATCGGGATCGGTCGTACAGTGTGCGGACCATTCGATCGAGGAGGGTTCCGTGACCCAGCCGCCACCGGTGCCGGGGTCCCCGGAGACCGCCGGGGGGCCCGCGGGCACCGACGGTGAGAACCCCGGGCACGCGACGCCGTACCTGCTCGTCATGCCGCCCGTCGACGGTGCGCCGCCCACCATGGTGTGGCCCGGGGCGGAGGGCACACCCGCCTGGGCGATCCCGGTCAGCATCCCGGCGGGCACGCGCGGGTACGCCGTGTTCATCCCGCTGGTGCCGGCCGCCGCCCCGACGCCGGCGGGCACGGACACCGACCCGGCCGCCGCTCCGTCGACGCCGACGGGCACGGGCACCGACCCGACCGCCACCGCCCCGACGTCGGCGGACCCGGAGGTCCGCCCGGCCGCCGTGCCGCAGCAGGCGGGCGGGGAGGTCCGGCCGGGCGTCGTGCCGAGGCAGGCGGACCCGGACACCCGGCCGGCCCCGACGGCCGCCGCCGACGCGAAGGGCTCGCCGCCGGCCGTCGAGCCGGCGCCGGAGGCCGCGCGTGCGGCGACGACGTCCTCCGCCGGAAACCCGTCCCCCTCGCCTGCCGGCGCGCCGCCCGCCGTCGCCACCCCGCCACCCGCGGCGAGCACGCCGCCCCAACCGGCCGCCGCGCCGACACCCGCCGCCACACCGACGCCCGTCGCCGCCCCGCCACCGGCCACCGCCCCGCAGAAGGCGCCGTACGGGACCGCTACGCCGGCCGCGTGGCCGCCGTACTGGGGCCACCAGCCGCCGCCGGTCCGGCCGTCGTTCCTCCAAACGCGGTGGCCGGGCCCGAAGGCGGCGCGGGACCGGTCCGTGCCGGCCGCCGTCCTCGCCGGGGCGCTGGGGCTGGCGTGCTTCGTGCCGCTCACCCGCACCGGCATCGGCTGGTTCCTGGGCTGGCTCATCCTGACCGTCGCGGTGGTCGTCGCGGTCCGCCGCACCGGCGCCGACCTGCCCCGCGCCGAGCGCTGGGTCCGCGCCGGCTGGGCGGGCGCCGCACTGGCGCTGCTCTCGGTCCTGGCCTTCCGCAACGCCTGGTGGCTGGTGACGTTCTGCGTCCTCGGCGCGCTCGGCTGCGCGACCCTCGCGATCGTGGGCGGCCGGCTCGTACGCTCCATCCTGTTCAGCCTGGTGGCGGCGCCGTTCGCGGCGCTGCGGGGGCTGCCGTGGGTGGGCGGCCACCTCCAGGCCCCGGCGAGCCCGGGCCTCGCCCGTCGCGTCGTCGGCTCCGCCGCGGCCACGGTGGCCGCGCTGGTCGTCTTCGGCGCGCTCCTCTCGTCGGCCGACGGCGCCTTCTCCGTGGTGCTCGACGGGCTCATCCCCGAGGTCGACGCCGGCGCGAGGTTCGAATGGCTCTTCCTCGCCGGCATCGGCGCACTGAGCGCGGTCGCCGCCGTCTACACGCTGGCCGCGCCTCCCGACCTGTCGACGGTGGACCGGCCCGGCACGCCCCGCCTCGGCCTCGTGGAGTGGGCACCGGTCATCACCGCGCTGACGCTGCTGTTCGGCGGTTTCGTCGCGGTGCAGTTCACCGTCCTGTTCGGCGGGGAACGGCACGTGCTGCGCACCGCCGGCCTCAGCTACGCCGAGTACGCACGCAGCGGGTTCTGGCAGCTCGTCGTCGTCACGATGCTGACGCTGGCGGTGCTCGCCGGGGTGGCCCGGTGGGCACGGCGGGAGCGCCCGGTCGAGCGCCACCTGCTCCGGATCCTGCTCGGCCTGCTCAGCGCGTTCGGCTTCGTCATCGTGGTGTCGGCGCTGTCCCGGATGTACACGTACCAGAAGGTCTACAGCTTCACCGGAGAACGTCTCTTCGTGATGGCGTTCGAGCTGCTGCTCGGCACCGTCTTCCTGATGATCCTGGCGGCCGGGATCCGGTGGCGGGGAGCCTGGATCCCCCGGCTGACCGTGGCGCTCGCCGTGGCGATGCTGCTGAGCCTGGCCGTGCTCAACCCCGAGGACTACGCGGCGCGCCGCAACATCGCCCGCTACGAGCAGACGGGGAAGATCGACGCCTGGTACCTGCGGGCGCTCTCGGCCGACGCGACACCCGCCCTGTCCGGCCTGCCGGACCCGGTGCGCCGCTGCACCCTGAGCTGGATCGCGGACGACCTCGACGAGCCGGACCCCTGGTACGCCTGGAACCTTGGCCGGGTCCGGGCGCGCCAGGCGCTCGACCGGGTCGGGCCGGGCGCCGTCGGTGGCACGCGCGACTGCAAGGCCGCCGACCAGTTCGACCTGCCCAAGACCCGCCGGTGACGGGCCCGACGCCCCCGGCCGGCCGGGGGCGTCGGGCCGGCCGGGTCACCAGGGCTCGGGGATGGTGATCGCCACGCAGCGCTGGGTGCCGGGAATCGGCTGGTAGCAGGCGGACGCCTCCAGGTTGTTGGTCAGGTCGGACCGGTGGAAGGACGTGCTGCCACCATTGACGCAGGTGCCGCCGCTGGTGGTCACGCCGCCGGTGACCTTGGCCGTGGCGCAGCCGACCGTGCCGGCGGTCTTCTCCACCGTGTTCAGCGAGGAGCGCTGGTCCGCGTACTGGTGGGCGCCATAGCCGGTCAGCCGCACGCCGGGACGGGTCACCGTGTACTGGAACGCCGTCGAGGTGTAGTACGACCAGCTCGCCCCGGTGCCCACGGTCCGCAGCTCCGGGTCGGCCGACGAGCCGGGGACGAACATGGCGAACCCCTTGTCGTGGGTGGTCGTACCCGGGATCATCCGGTAGACGATCACCAGGAGCCCCTGGCTGTAACTGCCGGTGGAATAGGTGAGATAGCTGCCGTTGCCGCAGGTCGTCCGGTCGGCGATGTAGCCGACGCCGTTGGCGTAGAGCATCACCCGGGCGCAGCGGGAGTCGGCGGCGGTGTCCTCGATGGTGCCGACCGTCGTGCTGGTGCCCGAGTTGTCGGTGGCGTACCCGGTCAGCCGCACGCCCGGCAGGGTGCCGGCGTACTGGTAGGCGCTGGGGTGGTAGTAGCTCCACGAGGCCGACCAACCGCTGCCGGACGGCAGCGCGAACGCGGGCGAGGCGGGCAGCAGGGCGGCGACCAGCGCGGCGGCCAGGGCCGCGACCAGCATCGCGCCGGTCGACCGCCATCGGGGGTGGGTCCTCATCGCTCCTCCGATCTCCACGACGGGCGGACACCCGGCGTCAAGGATCAGGTTGACCGAGGGCGCCGGCCGCGCAGACGGCTCAGTCCCGAAGCGGACAGCCGGATCGACGTCACTCTTGCTTCGCACCACCGCCGTTCGGCGGTTCGGGTGCCACACCGGCTCACCCGCCGGGAAGCCCGGTCTGAACAAGGGACGGGGCCGGCCCCCCGGACGGAGACCGGCCCCATCGAAGCCACGGTGGGGGTTACCGGACCACGACGACGTGGCTGGTCCGCGCGTACAGGAACGTCTGGTCGCCGTCCCACTGCACGGTGTACGTGTACTCGCCGGCCGCGTCGAGCGTGTCGGTGAAACGGAAGCTTCCGTCCTGGGCCGGGGTCACCGCGGGGAGGTAGACCGTGGTGATGTCCTCGCCGTTGAGGATGCGCCACACCCTCAGCGTGGTGCCCGGGGGGAGTGGCCGCCCGGGGGTCTCCAGCACGCCGCTGAACCGGAGCTACCGGCCGGTGTTGGCCGTGCTCGGCCCGGTGAGGCTCAGCGTGGACGGCTGCCGGGCCACCTCGACGGTGGCCGTCGCCTGACTCCAGCGGAAGGCCGAGTTGCCGTCCCAGAGCACCTCGTAGTGGAGGGTCCCGCCGATCGGCGGCGTGTCGGTGATGCTGAAGGTGCCGTCCGTGGCGGTAGTCAGCGGGGCGAGCGTCACACTGGTTCCGTCCGGGTGCCGGCGTGTCACCACAAGCGGCTGCGCGCCGGGCGCCGACCCGTCGGAGAGGGTGAGCCGGCCGGTCACGGTGAGCGGTACGAGTGCGGTCCCGGTGGCCGGGGCGGTCGCGCTCACCGAGGACGGCGCCAGGGTGGCACCCCGCAGCCGCCACAGCGTGTAGCGCCCGGTGGACATCTCCAGCAGCACGGTGAACGCGTCGGTGCCGGAGAAGGTGAGCGCGCCCTCCACCACCTGGCCGGCCGGGTTGTCGGCGGTGTGTCGCTTCGTGGTCGTCGCCGCGTCGTACACCGCGATCCGGGGGCCGGCGAGCTCGATGCGGTCCCGGGAGGCGCGTGCGCCGACGACGTGGGCGCCGTCCGGGCTGAGGGCGACCGCGTGCGGGAAGCCGACGAAGGTCGGTTCCTCGCCGTACGCGCCGGCGCGGGTGACGCTGGCGGTGTCCCAGATGTCGTACCGGTACGGCGAGTCGAACGCGGTGATCGCCTTCGAGCCGTCCGCCGTGATGGTGATGTCCCGCAGGCGGCCGAGGCTGTAGGTGTGGCCGTCGATCACCCCGCGGAGGGTGGCCGGGGTGGTGCTGACGTCGTACACGTACAGGTCGGCCGGGCTGATCCCGTTCTCGCCGGCCACTACGGTGGACCCGGCGGCGGCGACCATCGGTGGGCCGTACAGCCCGCTGGCGACGCGGACCGGCTCGGGCGTCGTCGCGGACAGATCGAGACCCACGACACCGCCGCTCCAGCTGTTGGTCGGACCGTGCCCGACCCAGAGACGGTCGCCGGCCAGCGACAGGTACGCCGGGTAGGGGAACGCGGCCAGGTCGAACCGCCGGGTGACGGCGAGTGCCGTGGTGTCGATCTCGGCGATCTCGTTCGAGCCGTTGAGCGCCGCGTAGAGGCGGCTGCCGTCCGGCGTGACGGCCAGGCCGTGCGGCTCGACGAGCCCGGTGATGGCGCCGACCGGGGTGCCGCTGTCGTCGGCGACGACGATCCGGTCGCTGGCGGAGATGAAGAGCCGGCCGTTCCCGGCGGCGATGTCCTTGACGAACTTCACCCCCTGCAGAGCCGTGCTGGTGTCCGCGGCCTGGGCAGGTGCGACGGCGGCGACGAGCCCGGCCGCCGCGACCAGTGCCGACGCCAGGGCCGAGCGGGCCACTGTGCGGAACCGCATGAGCGGTCTCCCTTCGGTTGATACCCCGTGATGCCCCGCGGGCCGGCAGCCTGGGATCGGAGGCCGGCGCCGGGGCGGGCGGCAAGATCGCCGCTCCATTGGTATAGGGCGATGTCCTCGCCGGAGGCGTTACGCGGGGCCCAGCGGTCGGTCGCTCACGGCAATGGCACGGCTGTGGCATGCGGGTCGAGCGCGGCCAGGTCAGGGAGAGCGGGTCATACCTCTGGCCGGAGGCCCTGCCGCAGGAGCGCGCGAACCGCGTAGCGCGATCCGAGGGATTTGTTCGCGCAGGGCGGCCGTACCGGATGACCTCTGGCGGCGGCTGATCCAACAGGCGCAGGACCGGATCGCGTCCTCGTCTACGCAGGACTAGCGTTCGCGCTGGTGGGGCGGACGGGACTCGAACCCGTGACCGATCGATTATGAGTCGACTGCTCTAACCGGCTGAGCTACCGCCCCGGCACCGCGCCGGATCCTATCCCGCCCGGTCGATCACCGGCCAGCACGAAACCCTGGCTTCACCGCCCCGCGGTGGCGGCACGATGGGCAACGCGAGGATAACAGCGAGCAGCCGACCCGCCGCGCCCCGTACCCGTCGATTCAAGCGTCAGGAGCCCGCGCGCAGCTCCGCCAGGACGGCCCCGGCGGCGCGCCAGCCGCTGGCCAGCGCGCCCTGGATGGAGGGGCTGTCCCGGTGGTCGCCGGCCACGAACAGGCCCTCCCCCAGCGCCACCGGCTTGCGCAGCCGCCCCTGCGGCGGCGGTGCGGCGGGCAGCGCGTCCGGGACCGACACGGTGGTCAGGTGGGTCCAGTCCGCCGTGGACCGCCCGTAGAGCCGGGTCAGCTCGGCCCGCACGGTCGGCTCGGGCGGGGCCGACGGGCCGACCACGGAGGTGGCGATCAGGTGCCGCCCGGCCGGCGCGTACGTCGGCGCGGCCCGGCTGACCACCACCGTGTTCGCGACGACCTCCCGCCGGTCGCCGTCGACGAGCAGGATCGGCTCGTCCAGCGGCGCCTCCAGCGCGCTGTGGTAGTACGTCGTGTAGCTGTGGGTGCGTACCGCCGGCAGGGTCGGCAGCAGCGTGGCCGCCGCCGGCGGGTCGACGGCGACCACGACGGCGCGGCAGCGGATGTCGCCGGCCTGGGTGCGGACCCGGCCGGGCACCACCGCCGAGACCGGGGTGTCCAGGTCGATCAGTTCGGCGGGCAGCGGGTCGGCGACGGCGCGGGGCAGCGCGGCCATGCCCTCGGCGGGCAGGCCGATCCGGCCCCGGGCGAAGGATCGCAGCACCATCGACAGCACGTGGCTGGAGGTTTCCAGCTCCCGTTCGACGAAGACGCCGGAGAGGAACGGCCGCAGCAACTCCTCGATGATCGTGTCGGAGAGGCCGGCGCGGCGCAGCGCGGTCTCGGTGGTGGTCTCGGGCGCGGCGAGCAGCCGGCCCTTCGGCAGGGTCGCGCAGCCGGTGGCGAGCGCGGCGAGGCGCAGCCGGTCGCGCAGCGACCCGACGCCGGCCAGGGCGGTGCCGGGCGCGCCGGTGGGCTCGCGCAGCGGGTTGACCAGGCGGGTGAGCCGGTCGCCCTTGCGCACCAGCACGCCGGAGGTGAAGTGGCCGAGGCGCAGCCGGTCGACGTCGAGCAGGGTGCCGAGCCGCGGATAGGCGGTGTTGAGCACCTGGAAGCCCCGGTCGAGCAGGTAACCGTCGACCGCGTCGGTGGTCACCCGGCCGCCGAGCCGGCCGCCGGCCTCCAGCAGCCGCCACGGCACGCCGGCGCGGTGCAGCCGCCGGGCCGCGGCCAGGCCGGCCAGGCCGCCGCCGACCACGACGACGTCGGTCTCAGCGAGCATGGCGCGCCTCCCGCTCACCGTTCGTCCGGGACAACCGGCCCGGCCACCAGAGTTTCGGACCGATGTCGTACGCCAGCGCGGGCACCAGCAGCGAGGGGACGACGACGGTGTCGAGCAGCACCCCGACCGCGACCGCCACGCCCAGCTCGACCAGCACCACCAGTGGCAGCACGGCGAGCGCGGAGAACGTCGCGGCGAGCACCACTCCGGCGGAGGTGATCACGCCGCCGGTGACGGCGAGGCCGGTGAGGACGCCGGCGCGGGTGCCCCGCCTGACGGACTCCTCGCGGACCCGGCTCATCAGGAAGATGTTGTAGTCGATGCCGAGGGCGACCAGGAAGACGAAGGCGAAGAGCGGGAACGAGGTGTCCACGCCGGGGAAGTCGAGGACGTGGCGGAAGATCAGCGCGCAGAGGCCGAGGGTGGCGGCGAAGCTGAGCAGTACGGTCGCGATCAGCAGGATCGGCGCGAGGAGCGCCCGCAGCAGCAGCGCCAGGATGATCGCGATCACCGCCAGCACGACCGGGATGATCACGTTCCGGTCCCGTGTCGAGGCGTCCGACGTGTCCACGTTGATCGCGGTGAAGCCGCCGACCACGGAGTCCGCGCCGGGCACCGCGTGCACCGCCGCCCGCAGTTCCCGGACGGCCCGCTCGGCGCCGTCGCTGTCCGGCGGGTCGGCGAGCGTCGCCTCCAGTTGCACCCGGCCGTCGACGACGGTGGGCGGCGCGTTCGGGTCGGGCGGGCCGGTCCGGTCGGCGGTGACGGGCCGGACGGCGGCCACCCCGGGCACGCCGCGGGCCGTGTCGGCGACCCGCTCGGCGGCCTGCTGGTTGGTGAAGATGGTGGCGGGGCTGCCGG
The DNA here is from genome assembly GCF_040679695.1 of Micromonospora sp. NPDC052213. NCBI lineage: Bacteria > Bacillati > Actinomycetota > Actinomycetes > Micromonosporales > Micromonosporaceae > Micromonospora > Micromonospora sp. NPDC052213. Next base: position 6,000 of record NZ_JBFAVI010000175.1, on the reverse strand, counting down.
TGCCGGCCGGGTAGTGCCGGGCGATCACCTCCTGGCCGGCGACCGAGTCGGTGCGTTCGGTGAACAGGTCGGACTGCCCGAGCGTGGTCGCGCCGAGCTGGGTCAGCCCCAGCGCGAGCACGGCCAGCGCGAGGGTGGTGAGCACCCACACGGGCCGGGCCCGCCGCGCCACGAAGCCGGCGATCCGGCTCCAGATGCCGTGCTCGGTGCGCGGGTCGGCCTGGTCGGGCCGGGGCCGGCGCGGCCAGAACGCCCACCGCCCGCCGAGCACCAGCAGGGCGGGCAGGAAGGTGAGCATGACCAGCAGGGTGGCGGCGATGCCGATGGCGGCGACCGGGCCGAGCGCCCGGTTGGAGTTCAGGCTGGACAGCAGCAGGCAGAGCAGGCTCACGATCACCGTGCCGGCGGAGGCGACGATCGCCGGGGCGGCGCCCTTCCAGGCGGTCCGCATCGCGTCCCAGGGGCGCTCGTGCCGGTGCAGTTCCTCGCGGTAGCGGGCGACGAGCAGCAGCGCGTAGTCGGTGCCGGCGCCGAAGACGAGCACGGTGAGGATGCCCTGCGCCTGCCCGTTGAGCTTGATCACGTCGGCGTCGGCGAGCAGGTAGACGAAGACCGCGGCCAGCGCGAAGGACATCCCGGCGGCGAGCAGCGGGAAGATCCACAGGATCGGGCTGCGGTAGACGACGAGCAGGATGACCAGCACCACGCAGAGGGTGACGACCAGCAGGGTGCTGTCGATGGCGGAGAAGACCTCGATGAGGTCGGCGAGCAGGCCGGCGGGCCCGGCCACGTCCACGGTCAGCCCGTCGCGGTCCCCGCCGGCGATGGCGCGCAGTTCCTCGACGACCGTGCCGATCCGTTCGCCGTCGGCGTCGTCGATCGGCACCACCACCTGGAGGGCCTGCCCGTCCTCGCTGGGGATCGGCGGCGGCAGCGGGCCGACCACCCCGGGCACCTGGGCGAACCGGGTGGCGTCGGCAGCCGCCCGCTGCGTGTCGGCGTCGGTGATGCCGCCGGCGCGTTCGTAGACCACCAGGGCGGGGGTGGTCTGCCGCGCGACGAACCGTCCGGCCAGTTCCTGCGCCCGGGTCGCCTCCGCGTCGGCGGGCAGGAACGAGGCGTTGTCGTTCGTGGCGACCTCGCCGAGCCGGCCGGAGAACGGCCCGGCGACGGCCCCGACGGCCAGCCACGCGAGCACGACCGCCACGGCGACGAGTGTGATCCTGCCGTGGCCTCCTCTTCCGGGCATCCGCACCCACCCCAAGAATCGACGCACCGATCGACGCAGAGGGAGTCCAAGTCGACACCGACCATCCTGCCGGGCGGGAGCGCCCGCGGTGGCGGAAACCGGGCGGCCGGTGGGGGCGGAACATCGAGCCGTCGGCGGTCGACGAAGCATGAACGACGAACGCCCGTCGGCGGGGCCGACGGGCGTCAGGTGTGGAAGCTCCCCCGTTTGGACTCGAACCAAAAACCTGCCGGTTAACAGCCGGCTGCTCTGCCAATTGAGCTACGGGGGACCGCTGCGTCGTCCGGCGCGGATCTCTCCGTGCCGTGCGACGGGGACAAGAGTACAGGACTCCGGGGGGTGTTGGTCCAGGGGGTTACCCCTGCGACCCGTGCCCCGCGGACACGACAATAAACCAGACAAATCGTCATCACGGCACAAGGAGGCATGAGCGGAGAGCAGGATGGGTAGTTAGCTGCGGACAGAGGAGACAGGCGCGATTTGGTCACCTCCGGCGGGGTAAGCCGCCGGACGACGGCGCGTCAGGTACGGAAGGAGCCGCCATGCGCGGAAAGATCATGTTTCTTGGCGGGCTGGCTGCGGGATTCGTCCTGGGCGCCCGTGCCGGTCGGGAGAAGTACGAGGAGCTGGTGATCCGGGGCCGCAAGGTGCTCGACCACCCGACCGTCCAGGAGGCGGCCGGCGTCGCACAGGCCCAGGCGACCCGCCTCTACAGCGAGGGCAAGGACAAGCTCGGCCAGTCGAAGCTGGGCGAGAAGCTGAGCAGCAACGGCAACAAGCAGGAGCTGACCGCCGCCGACGACGCGTTCGCCGGGACGCCGGCCACGGTGGGGGCGAAGGCGGGCTCCGGCTCGTCGGGCACCGGCTCGACCTCCGGGTCGACGTCGGCCACCACCACCCCCCGCAGCAAGCCGTCCGGCTCGGGCACCAACAACAGCACCCTCTGATCGCACCTTCGCGCGGGCCGGTCGCCAGCTGGCGACCCGGCCCCCCCGGTGGGGATCGGGGCGGGAAGGCCGGCCGGCCCCCCCCCCGACGCCCCCATAGCGGAGTTAAAGGAAAA
>NZ_JBFAVI010000175.1:0-3678 GCF_040679695.1 Micromonospora sp. NPDC052213 | reverse complement strand
GCTGGTGTGTGGCCACCACCCCCCCCCCCTGCTTTCGCCCTGCGCGGGCGGCGGGTGCGCCCGGCGGCCCCCCCCCCCGCTCGTGTGCGTACGGGCACGTCACGGCGGCCGGACCCCATCCCGGTCGCCACTTTCGCCGATTGAAGCGAAAGTTCTGCCCATCCATCGAAAACTTCCGCCGCCAACCTCTTCACTTTGGTCCGAGGCGCAAATATCGTCCTGCGTAGAACCTGGCCAGGCTCTTGGTACTCCCCCCGCGACCTCCTCAGCGACGTCCCGGCGCTGAGGCGGACCCGCCCGACCAGAGCGAGGTTCGATGCGCAGACCGATCGGCCGAAGGGCCGCCACCTACCTCAGCCTTCTCACCCTCGTCGGCGCGACGCTCGTCGCGACCGCTCAGCAGCAGCCGGCACCGGCACTCGCCGCCCCGGCACCGACCAGCAACGGCATCCAGTACAAGGTCCTCGTCTTCACCCGGTCGGCGGACGGCGGCCACCCCGCCACCGCCGCCGGCGTCGACGCGATCCGCCAGCTCGGCAACGACCGGCGCTTCACCGTCGAGGTGACCGACGACGCCCGCAAGTTCGACGAGGCGCACCTCAAGCAGTTCCGCGCCGTGGTGTTCCTGAACACCTCCGGCGACGTCCTCGCCGACGACCAGCAGGCCGCGTTCGAGCGGTACTACCGCGACGGCGGCGGCTTCGTCGGCGTCCACTCCGCGATCGAGGCCGAGCCGGGCTGGTCCTTCCTGGACGACGTGCTCGGCACCCGGGCGGTGGGCGCCGCCACGGCTGCGGCCCCGGCCACGGTCACCGTGGCCGACCGGGTGCACCCGGCCTCCGCGACCCTGCCCGAGCGCTGGGCGCACACCGACCGGTGGTACAACTTCGCGGCCAACGTCCGGGGCGTCTCGCACGTCCTGGCCACCGTGGACGAGAAGACGTACGCCGGCGGGTCGATGGGCTTCGACCACCCGGTCACCTGGTGCAAGGACCACCAGGGCGGCCGGTCCTTCTACACCGGGCTCGGCGCGACGCCGGAGAGCTTCGGCAGCACCGACCTGCGGGCCCACCTCGGCGGCGCCATCCAGTGGGCGGCCGGCGTGACCGACGGCGACTGCGGCGCCACCGTCCTGGCCAACTACCAGATGACGGTGATCGGGGCACAGCCCAACGTCAACGAGCCGATCGGCTTCGACGTGCTCCCCGACGGCCGGGTGATCCAGACCGACCGCCGTGGCGGCGTACGCCTGCACGACCCGGAGAGCAACGAGACCACCGTGCTCGCGCAGATCCCGGTCTACACGCACAGCGAGGACGGCATGTACGGGCCGGCGATCGACCGCGAGTTCGCCACCAACCGCTGGGTCTACCTCTTCTACGCGCCCCCGCTGGACACCCCCACCGGCGGCGCGCCGACCACCAGCACCGACCCGGCGGCCTGGGACCGCTGGAAGGGGTACTTCCAGCTCTCCCGGTACAAGTTCGTCGACGGCGAGACGCCCTCCCTGGACCTGGCCTCGGAGCAGAAGATCCTCCAGGTGCCGGTCGACCGGGGGGCCTGCTGCCACGTGGCCGGCGACATCGCCTTCGACTCGGAGAACAACCTCTGGCTGGTCACCGGCGACGACACCCCGGCCGGCGGCGGTGGCTCCGGCGGCTTCTCCCCGCACAACGACTCGGTGAGCGCCACCGGCGTCTACCAGGCGCCCTTCGTCGACGCCCGGCGCAGCTCCGCCAACACCAACGACCTGCGCGGCAAGATCCTGCGCATCTCCGTGCAGGCGGACGGCAGCTACACCGTGCCGGAGGGGAACATGTTCCCCGAGGCGGCGGACCCGGGTGACAAGACCCGCCCGGAGATCTACGCGATGGGCTTCCGGAACCCGTTCCGGATCACCCTCGACAAGAACGACGTCGCCTACGTCACCGACTACTCCCCCGACTCCTCGACCGCGGCGGTCGGCCGGGGACCGGCGGGCACCGGCCGGATGATGGTGGTCGACAAGCCGGCGAACTACGGCTGGCCGATGTGCGTGCAGCCGAACCTGCCGTACATCGAGATGAACTGGACCACCAGCCCGATCTCCCCGGTCGCGCCCTTCGACTGCGCGGCGCCGCGGAACACCTCGCGGCACAACACCGGCCTGACCGACCTGCCCGCGGTGGAGAAGTCCGAGCTCTGGTACTCGTTCCAGGCCCCGACGCCGTGCCCGGAGTCGTACCTGTCCACGCCGACGCAGACCTGTCCCGTGCTCTTCCCCGAGCTCGGCACCGGCGGCGTGGGCCCGCACGGCGCGGCGAAGTACGACTTCGACCCGGAGCTGAGGTCGGAGACGAAGTTCCCCGCGTACTTCGACGGCGCGATCTTCTTCGGCGAGTTCACCCGGGACACCCTCAAGGAGGTCCGGCTCGACGCCCAGGGCGACATCCTGAAGATCAACAATGTGCTGAACTGCGGGCAGGCACCCACCACGCCGGCCAAGCCGTTCCTCTGCGACAACCCGATGGACATGAGGTGGGGCGCCGACGGCAACTTCTACCTGCTGACGTACGGCGACGGGTTCTTCAACGTCAACCCGGACGCGGCGATGCTGAAGTTCAGCTACGTCAAGGGCCTGCGGGCGCCGAACGCCGTGCTGAACGCGACCCCGACCAACGGTCACGCCCCGCTGACCGTCGCCTTCTCCAGCGAGGGGTCGAAGGACCCGGACCCGGCGGACTCCATCTCGTTCGCCTGGGACTTCGACGGCAACGGCACGACCGACTCGGTCGACCCGAACCCGACGCACACGTACACGGTCAACGGGGTCTACACCGCGCGGCTGACGGTGACCGACTCCAGCGGCAAGAGCGCGTCGGCGAACACCACGATCACGGTGGGCAACACCGCGCCGACCGTCACCGTCAACACCCCGGTCGAGGGCGGCTTCTTCCAGTGGGGTGACGGGATCCCGTGGTCGGTGACGGTCACCGACCCCGAGGACGGGCCGGTCGACTGCGCCAAGGTCGAGGTGACCTTCGTGCTCGGCCACGACGAGCACGGCCACGGCGAGGCCAACCAGTTCGGCTGCTCCGGCGTGCTGCCCACGGAGGCCGACGACGCCTCCCACGGCGGCTACATCTACGGCGTCGTCAGCGCGTCCTACACGGACGGCGGGGCGAACGGGCAGCCGGCGCTGACCACGGTGGACCAGCAGATCATCCAGGACAAGCGGCAGCAGGTGGAGTTCGCCCGAGACCAGTCCGGGACCACCGTGGGCACCAGCGCCGACACCGGCGGCGGGCAGCAGCGCGGCAGCCTCGACCCGGGCGACTGGATCGCGGTCAACAACACCGTGAACCTGACGAACATCGAGTCGGTGACGCTGCGTACCTCCGGTGGCAGCGCCGCGACCGCCGGGCAGCCGCGCTTCGGCGTCCAGTTCCGGCTCGACTCGCCCACCGGGCCGGTGGTCGCCACCGCCACGGTCAACGCGACCACCGGCAACAACGCCTTCACCAGCACCACCGTGCCGATCACCGACCCGGGCGGCACGCACCGGCTCTACCTCGTGTTCACCACCGTCCCCGGCGGCCCGACCAGCGGTTTCGGCAACCTCAACTGGATCGGGTTCACCGGCCAGGGAATCGGCGTCACACCGTAGCCGCCGCCGTGGCCGGCTGCCGCGCGGCAGCC
>NZ_JBFAVI010000174.1:0-14931 GCF_040679695.1 Micromonospora sp. NPDC052213 | reverse complement strand
GCCTTCACGCGCGCCCCCCCCGACGCCCCCCACCCTCACATACGCTACTCACCCCGGCCCGGGGGGGGGGGCCGGGCGCCTCCCCCCCCCCCCCCCCTCGACCGTCCACCCTCCCGCCCCGCCCACTCCCCGCGTCGATCATGAAGTTGTTGCCGCGACACGCCGGGGTCGAGGACAACAACCTAATGATCAACGGGCGCTCCGGGCCGGGGTCAGAGTTCGGGTTCGGGGGTGTGGCGGGGGGTGGGGGTGGTGCCGCGGAGGCGGGCCACCAGGCGCATGCCGTGGTAGACGACCAGGGCGGCGGCGGTGCCCAGGGCGATGCCGTTGAAGGAGAGGTCGCCGGCGGTGAGGGTGTAGTTGGCCGCGCCGACGATCACCGCGACCGCCGCCGTCATCAGGTTCACCGGGTCGTGGAAGTCCACCCGGTTCTCGATCCAGATCCGGGCGCCGAGGATCGCGATGAGGCCGTAGAGGGCGGTGGTGGCGCCGCCGAGCACGCCGGCCGGAACGGTGAGGATCAGCGCGCCGAACTTCGGGCTGAGCCCCAGCAACACCGCCGCCACGCCGGCCACCCAGTACGCGGCGGTGGAGTAGACCCGGGTCGCGGCCATCACGCCGATGTTCTCCGCGTACGTGGTGGTGCCGGAGCCGCCGCCGGAGCCGGCGAGCACGGTGGCCAGCCCGTCGCCCAGGAACGCCCGGCCCATGTCCCGGTCCAGGTTGCGGCCGGTCATCGCGGCGACCGCCTTGACGTGCCCGGCGTTCTCGGCGATCAGCACCAGGATCACCGGGATCACCAGCACCACCGCGCGCAGGCTGAAGCTCGGCGCGTGGAACTCCGGCAGGCCGACCCAGGCGGCGTCCCGCAGCCCGTCGACCGCCTTCGGGTCCAGGTCGCCGAGCGCGGCGGCGAGCAGCCAGCCGACCAGCACACCCAGCAGGATGGACAGCCTGGCCAGGAAGCCCCGGAAGGCGACCGTGGCGAGCAGGATCGCGGCCAGGGTCACCACCGCGATCAGCGGCTGCGCCTTCACCCCGGTGCCGCTGCCGCCGCCGTCCCACGCGACCGGGGCGAGGTTCAGGCCGATCAGCGCGACGATCGCGCCGGTGACGACCGGCGGCATCAGCGCGTCGATCCAGCGCGACCCGGCGAGCTGAACGACCAGCCCGACGACGGCCAGCGCGACGCCGGCCACGACGATGCCGCCCAGCGCCGGACCGATGTCCCCGCCGGCCTTCGCGGCCAGCACCGGCGCGATGAAGGCGAACGACGAGCCGAGGTACGAGGGCAGCCGGTTGCCGGTGATCAGCAGGAACAGCAGCGTGCCGAGCCCGGAGAAGAAGAGGGTGGTCGCCGGCGGGAAACCGGTGATCAGCGGCACCGTGAAGGTGGCGCCGAACATGGCCACGACGTGCTGCACGCCGACGCCGAGCGTGCGCGGCCAGGACAGCCGTTCGTCGGGGTGGACCACGTCGCCGGGGCGGATGGACCGGCCGTCGCCGTGGACCGCCCAGGCGGACCAGCGGGAGCGCGGCTCGGTGGAGGACTTGGTCATGCGTCGCCCTTCGCGTCGTCAAGAGGTGACGGGGGCGCTGACGAAACCCAGGAGTCGTTTCTAGCAGAGCGCCGCCTCACCCCACCCGCCACCCCGGCCACCAGGCACGATCGGTCCCGCACCTGAGCCCTGTCATGCACACGGTGCCCCTTTCGTCCCGGCGGGAAGTGCGTGATCGGCGGACCGGACCAGAGACGGGCCGAGGCCGGGGTGGCGCGGAGCGCCCGGAGGCCGACCGGAGCCGGCGGGCGGGGTGGGCGCGGCGGGGTTATCTGCCGGTGAGGACCCGGTCGTGGTCGGGGTCGGACTGACCTCCAGCGTCTCAGCCTCGTTGAGGCACGGCAGCAGCACCGTGACCGAGGGTGGCTCAGGCGACGCCGGCGGGCCGGAACTGGACGCTGACCCGGGGCCCGACGGGGCGGACGGTCTTCGGCACCGCGTGCTCCCAGGTGCGCTGGCAGGAGCCGCCCATCACCACGAGGTCGCCGTGCCCGAGCGGGAAGCGCAGGCTGTCGCCGCCGCCCCGGGGGCGCAGCAGCAGCGTGCGTGGCGAGCCGAACGAGACGATGGCGACCATCGTGTCGGTGTGCGCGGAGCGGCCCTGGGTGTCGCCGTGCCAGGCGACGCTGTCCCGGCCGGAGCGGTAGAGGCACATGCCGGCGGTGACGAAGGGCTCGCCCAGCTCGGGGGCGTAGTGCCGGGTGAGCGCGGCGCGTGCCTGCGTGAGCAGCGGGTGCGGCAGCGGCCGGTGGCCGGAATACCAGCACAGCAGCCGCGGTACGTCGACCTCGGAGTCGTACATCGTGCGGCGCTCGGCCCGCCACGGCACGTCCCGCAGCAGCGTGTCGAAGACCTGGTCGGAGCCGGCGACCCAGCCGGGGAGGTGGTCGACCCACGCGCCCCGGGTGAGCGGGTGCCGGCGCAGCCGGCCGGCCAGCGGACCCAGCGACGGCCCCGCGTCGGTCAGGTCCAGCATCGACGGCTGGTAGGCGGCCCCGGTCATCCGCCCAGCCTACCGCCCCGATTGGCACAGGTGTACGACGCGGGGGATCTCGTCGCCCGCCCGTCACCTGGCGCACACGTCGGCGTCGCCCGGCGTCGGCGGGCCGCCCCTACCGTGAGGCGGCTCCGTCCGGGCCCGGGCGGGCCGCGCGCCGAGGAGACGACCAGTGCAGAGCAGTTCCACCCGCGTGCCGGTGGCGCCCCGCCCGGCGGCCCCGCCGCAGGCGACCCCGGTCCGCCCGGCCCGCCGACCCGCGGCCGTCGTCGGTTGGCTCGCCGCCGCCTGGGTCGTCCCGGTGCTGGCGTACGCGCTGGGCGTGGCCGCCGTGCTCCCGCCGCTCGTGCTCGTGCTGACGGCCGCGCTGCTGCGGGTCGGGCGCACCCTGCTGGACCGGCTGGTGCTGGCGACGGCGCTGCTGCTCGGGGCGCTCTGCGCCGCCGCCCTGCTCTTCTCGGTCTGGCCGTGGGGCCTGCACCCGGTCCCGGTGGCCGGCACGGCGCTGACCGTGCTGCTCGGCCTCGCCCTGGTCACCAGGGTCCGGCCGCGCCTGCCCCGCCCGGTGGCGGCCGACGCGGCGCCGGTCGTCGCGGCGGCGCTGGCGACCCTGGCCCTGGCCTGGCCCTACCTGCGCGCCGACGGACTGGCCGGCCGGCTCGCGTACGCGATGACGGGCGAGGACAACAGCCGGCACCTGGCCGCCGTGGAGGGCATCCGGGCGGTCGGCGGCTACCTGTTCAGCGACCCGGACGGCGCGGCCCGGATCGCACCCGAGGCGATGGTCTGGTACCCGCAGGGCTTCCACGTGACGGCCGCGCTGCTGGACGGCTTCCTGCGTTCCTCGACCGCGCCCGGCTCGGCGACGAGCACCCTGGACCACTACCTCGGCTGGTCGCTGGCCGCGTACGCCCTGCTGGTGCTCGCGGTGCTCTGGGCCGCCGCGCGGATCGCCGGCCGACTGCTCGACCCGCTGCGCGCCGCCGCCCTGGCCGGCGCGGTCACCGCGCTCGCCCTGGGCTCGGAGCTGGCCCGCTTCGTGGTGTACGGCTACCCGGGGGAGAGCCTCGGCCTGGCGCTGACCGCGATCCTGGTCGCGCTGGTGTGCCGCCCGGTGGCCCGCACCGGCACCCAGCTCTGCCTGCTCGGGGCGCTCTGCGTCGGGATCGGGTTCGCGTACCTGATGTTCCTGCCGGTGGTCGGGGCGCTGGTGCTGGCCTGGCTGGTCCGGCACCGGCGGGCGGTGCGCCGGCGGCCCTGGCTGGCCGGCGTGGTGGCCCTGGCCACGGCCGTGCTCACGCCGCTGCCGAGCGTGGCGGGCCTGCTCTTCACCGACCAGGTCGACAACGCCGCCACCGGCGGCGGCGTCTTCCCGCGCTACGACGCCTACCTGGCGCTGACCGGCGTGGTCGCCGCGGGGCTGCTCGCCGGCGGCCTGCGGCTGCCAGTGTGGCGCCGGTACGCGGGCGCCCTGGCCGCGGCGCTGGCCTTCGCGGCCGGCTTCCACCTCTGGTTCGCCCTGCAGGGCACCGACCCGCGCTACTACTACGGCAAGACCCTGCACCTGCTGCTGGTGGTCCTGTTCGTCGGGGCGGGCGCGGTGTTCCTGCTGCGGCCGGTCCCGTGGCGCGCGCGGCGGCCCCCGGGCCGGTCCGGCCCGGTCGCCCGGGCGCTCGTCGCGTTGTCGCTGGTGGCGGCGACGGCCGGGGTGGCCGGCCTGGCGCGCGGCGGCGGGATCTTCGCCCAGCCGTTCGGCGCCCGTACCACCACCTGGGCGGCGGCCTGGTGGTCCGGCCTGCTGGACCGGCCGAGGCAGGCCGACGTGACCGTCCGCGCGCTGGCCCACGCGCCGGTCCGCGACGGCGAGGTCACGGTCGTGGTCAGCGAGCACCGGCGGGAGGGCTACCTCGAGACGCTCTTCCTCGCCACCCTCCAGGGCACCCACGGCGCCTCCGCGCCCGCGTTCTACAACCTGCCGCTGTCCGAGCCGGCCCGCTCGGCGGCCCTGGTCGAGCAGGAACGGCGGCCGATCCGCTTCCTCGCCACCGGCCCGGAGGCCGCGGCGGTCGTCGAGCGGCTCCTGGCCGAGCGCCCGGAGCTGCGCTCCCGGGTCACCCTCGACCTGCTGCCCTGACGACGACAGCTTTCCCGCCGCTTGAGGCTGCCCGGCACGCCCGACTCCGTATCCTGAGCGCCGTGGCGCGCGACCTCCCGTTGCTTCTGCTGGACGTGGACGGTGTCCTGAATCCGTTCGCGGGAGACCAGTGTCCGGTCAGCTACCAGGAGTTCCAGTTCTTTCCGGGGGAGGCTCCGGTACGGCTGTGCCCAGCTCACGCGGATTGGCTCCGAGAGCTGGGCGAACGGTTCGAGATGGTGTGGGCCACCGGGTGGGGGCGGAAGCGAACCGGCTCCTCGCGCCGGTACTGCGTCTTCCGCAACTGCCGGTCATCAGCCTTCCGTCGGGCCCGTTCGAACCGCGCGAGAAGGTGCCCGCCGTGGCCGCGTACGTCGGCTCACGTCCGGTGGCCTGGATTGATGACGCGCTGACGACGGAGGCGCGGGCATGGGCCGATGCCCGTGCGGCACCCACCCTCCTTGTCGATATCGACCCTGCCGAGGGGCTGAGCCTGGCTGTGGTCCGCCGGCTGCTCGCCTGGTCGCAGGGCTTGCCGAATCCGACTGATTCCCCTGGCCGACGACAGCAGCACTGACAGCAAGTAATGGTCAGGGGTTCAAATCCCCTCAGCCCGTCCAGCTCGAAGGCGGTTCTCGCCGTGAGACGGTCTTTTCAGAGCTATCCCGCCAGTGGCGCTGGTGGCGGTCCGCGAAGCGCCATCAACCAGGAGTACCGTCGGTGGCGGCGCGGTTGCCGGTTGTCGTGCTCGGCTGCCCGCCGCACTGACCGCTGTCCGAGGAGATGGCTGTGCCTCGCCGAGCCATACCCGCTGATCCGTCCGTGGGCGACCGCATCCGGGCCCGTCGTGAGTTGCGTGGCTGGAGCATCCGGCACGCCGCGAGTCGCGCGGGCATCTCGCACACGACGTGGTCGCGTATCGAGCGCGGTGTCCAGCGCACGGATCGGTACATGGTGGTCGACCTGGCCGCCGCCCTGGAGTGCTCGGTGTTCGACCTGACAGGGCAGTCGTACACGCCTGCTGACCGGCAGTTGGATGGCGCGCGTATCGACGCCGAACGAGTGTGGCGGATGATGATGGCCCACCCGTTCGCCGCGCCGCCGGTCGTCGGGGCCGCCACTGTGGAGCAGGTGGCCCGGGAGTCGGCGTTGGTGCGCGATCTCTACGGCCGATGTGACTACGCCGGAGCCCTGCGTCGGCTGGTGGACCTGCTGCCCGCCCTGCACGGGGTGACCGATCAGCGGGCGGCGTACCGGTTGATGGTGCCGGTCTACGGCGTGGCGATGGGTTCGTTGCTGAACATCGGCTATTCGGCGCACGCCTGGTTGGCCGCCGAGCGGTGTGCCGAGGCGGCGGCCCTGCTCGACGATCCGGTTGCGGTGGGGGTGGCGGCGGCGAACCGCGCCCGGGTGTCGGCCTACACCGGCGCGTACGGTCCGGCCCGGGCGTACTGCGACCGGGCCGGGGCGGACCTGGACGGCAGTGGCGCGGCCACGGCGTTGGACGTGCTCGGATTCCTGCACCTGGCCCGCGCGCATCACCTCGCTGGCATGAAGGACCAGACTGCGGCCGAGGATCATCTCGCCGAGGCGGCCCGGATCGCCGCGCACACCGGCGAGACGACGAGCTGGGATCTGGCCTGGGGGCCGCGAAACGTGGCGTTGTGGCGGATGGCCTACCAGCTCGACACGGGTCGCCCGCAGGAGGCGTTGCGGACGGCCGCAGGAGTGGTCGCGGCCGAACTGCCGGCGGTGCGTCAGGTGTACTTCTGGCTGGACATGTCCCGCGCGGTGGTGGCGGCTGGGCGGGAGCGAGACGCGGTGCGGATGCTGCTCGCCGCCGAACGGGTCGGTCCGCAGCACGCTCGGTCATCGACGGCGGCGCGGGAGATCACGCGCGGGCTGCTGCGTCGAGGGTTCGTCTCCACCGAGCTGCGGGGCCTGTGCGAGCGCATGGGGGTCTCCGGCCAATAGTGGTGCGTAGGTGTTCCATCACGCACCGTGCCGTCCATAACGTCCTGATCAGGACGCGACAGCAGGAAGCAGGTGCTTGGCCGGTCGCGTCCGCCGGGTGGCGGCGGTGCCGGCCCTGGCACGGCGCCTGACGTCTGCGCTGCCGTCGCCACCCTTCCCTCCCTGCCCAGAGGAAGGCGGAACCTGTGGCGATGTGGTCCGAGCTGCGTGGCGTCGTGCGGTGGCTACTGCGACAGCCTGACTCGCACCCACCGTCGGGCGCCGGCCAGCGCCACCAGGCCGCCGAACAGGAAGCCGCGCGGCGGCGGTTGCTCGACCAGGCGGAGCGGCTGCGGGACAACGGCGACCGGCCGGCAGGGGAAGCCAGGTGAACGACCAGGAACGGGCGATCCTCGCGGCTCACGTCTGCGGACTCGACGGAATGTGCGTCGGTTGCCGGGTGTGGTGGTCGCGGCTGGTGCCGTACCCGTGCTGGCAGATGGACTGGGCGACCAGCCGGCAGGCCCGGGCGATCATGGCCCGCTTCCTGGAGGTTGAAGCGTGACCACCCACGGCCCGGTGCTGCCGGTCTGGAGCTGCGGCGGGTGCGGGGCTCCCTGGCCCTGCCGGACCCGTCGCCAGGAGTTGCGGGCGGAGTTCGCGGACGCCCCGATGTCGCTGGCGCTGTACATGGGGGCGCAGTTCGTCCGCGCCGCCGAGGACCTGACCTGGGCTCCGGCCGGCACCCTGCACCGGCGCTTCCTCGGCTGGACCCGGTGAGCATCCTGCGGGCCGGCGACGAGAAGTTCCACTACAGCGACGGCTCCCACAAGTGGATCCCGCCGGACCCGGACTACGACCAGGAGGTGTGGGACGAGCAGGTCCGCCAGCACAAGCTGGGCCACCTGAGGAACGAGAGGCCGAAGGTGCGCATCCAACGCCTCGTCTGATCCCAGCAGCGCCGGCAGCTCCCCTCCGGGATCAGGCCGGCGTGGCGGCCAGGGCGGCGAGCACCGCGTCGGCCACCCGGCCCCGGCCCATGCCGTCCACGGTGGACCAGGCGCGGGCGGAGAGTGCGGCGCGGCGTTCCGGGGAGGCGAGCAGCCCGGTGAGGGTCCGGGCGGCGGCGGCCCGCGCCGCCCGCCCCGGCACGCCGGCGGCGGCCAGCTCCGGCAGCTCGCCGAGGCCGGCGACGAGACCGTGCGCGACCACCCGCTGGTACGACTCCCGCTGGTTGTCCACGACGCAGACCAGCGCGGACGGGGCGCCGAGGCAGCACAGCTCCCAGGTCGACGTGCCGGCCGCGCTCACCACCAGGTCCGCCGCGCCGATCAGCGCGGGCAGCTCGTCGGTGGGCGGCACCGGGCGCAGCGACTGTCCCCGCCCCGGCGGCACCACCGCCAGTTCCGACTCCACCTCCGGGCGGCCGACCACGACGGTGAGGTCCATCGGGTGCCCGGTGGCCAGCAGCACCCTGGTCAGCACCGGGGCCGCCCCGACCGCGTCGGTGCCGCCGAAGAACGCCAGCACCCGCGGCCGGCCCACCGCCGTCGCGGGCCGGGGCGCCGCCGGCCGGGCGGCCACCACCGAGTCCCGCAGCAGGGCGTACGCGGTGCCGGCGAGCAGCCGGCCGGCCGGCGCGACGGTCGCCGCGCCGAAGTTCTGGTCCAGGTAGAGGTCGGCGTCCTGCCCCCGGGTGTCGCCGTCGACGACGGCCAGGGTCAGCACGCCCGCCGCGCGCAGCGCGCCCGCCCCGGCCGGGTCCAGCTCGTAGGAGTCGAGCACCATGACGTCCAGCGCGTGCCGGCGCGCGGTCGCCACCAGTTCCTGCGGGGTCTCCGGGCCGGGGTGCAGCGGGATGCCGCGGGCGGCCAGTTGCGCGCCCGCCCAGCCGACCCGCTCGACGGTGCCGAACATCTCGACCGAGGCCCCCCGGGCGAGGAACTCCTCGCCGAGGGCGAGGCAGCGGACCAGGTGCCCGACGCCGCGCCGTGGCCCGGCGTCGCAGCGCAGTCCGACGCGTACGGTGCTCAGGACTCCTCCAGCCGCTTCTGTCGTACGCCGGCGTTGACGGCGCGCAGCGCCGGTTGCCCGTCGAGCCAGTCGGCGAGCTTGGCCAGCGGCACGCTGACGTCCCCGAAATGGTCGGTCACCGCCCGCACCAGGGTCCAGTCGGCCTCGGTGTCGAGCGTGAGCCGCAGGTCCGACCGGTCCGGGGTGAGCGTCACCCCGAGCACCCGGAACAGCTCCGGACGGGAGTACGCGTACGAGGTCACGTGCACCCGGTGGTGGTCGGTGGCGAGCCGGTCCAGCGTCCGCAGCGTGTCCGCCCGGACGATCTCGACGTCGAGGCCCCGGGGGAGGGTGCGGGCGATGGACGTGCTGGCGTAGTCGAGCCCGGGCACCGCGCGCCAGACCGCCGTGACCAGCGTGATGATCTCGGGGTCGAGCAGCGGGCAGTCGGCGGTGAAGCGCATCACCGCGTCGCCGGGGTGGGCGTCCAGCGCGCCGACGAAGCGGGTGAGCACGTCGTCGACGGGGCCCCGGTGCCACGCCACGCCCAGCCGGTCGCACTCGGCCACCACCGCGTCGTCGGCGGGCTCGGTGCTGGTGGCGACCACCAGGTCGGCGAGGACGCCGCTCTCCCGCGCGGCCCGCACCACCCGGCCGAGGACGCTGCGCCCGGCGAGCGGCCGGAGCACCTTGCCGGGCAGCCGGGACGAGCCCATCCGGGCCTGCACGACGCCCACGATCCGTGGGCCGGTGCCGGTCTCGCCCGCCGTCGACGGGAAAACGGTGCCGGTCGGGCCGGGCGCCGCCGGGGTGCCGGCGGTCGGTGTGTCGGTCACTGGTTCTCCTCCGGCTTCGGGGCGAGGGCCTGCCGGGCCCGGCGCTTGGCCGCCCGGGCGCCCCGCTTCGCGATCCGCGCCGGGGCGATGGCCAGCCGGCCCACCCGGTAGCTGAGCGAGCCGCTCAGCAGGTGGATCGTCGCGTCGGCGCGGCGCAGCGCCCGCTCCCGCGAGGTGAGCAGTTCCTCGGTCCACTTGAGCAGCGCGGCCAGCCGGGTCAGCTCCTCGCGCTGACGCAGCCACGCCTCCCGCAACTGCTGGTAGCTGCGACTGCCGATCGGCGGGTCGGTCGGCTCGACGGCCCGCAGTTCGGTGGCGAGGGCGACGCGTCCGTCCGCGTCCAGCCCGTGCAGGGCGGCGGCGATCGCCGCCTCGGCCTCCACGGCCGCGGCGACGGTCGGCCGGTCCAGGTCGTGACCGGCGACGCCGCCGAGCACCACGGTCAGGCCCGCCACGTCCAGCGTGGACGTCCACGGGTGGGCGTATCCGCCGGTGAGCAGCTCGGCGGCGAAGCGCCACAGGCTCCGGGCGAGCACCACGTCCACGGCGAGCGGTTCGGCGGCCCGCCAGCTCGGGTCGAGCACCGCGTAGGCGTCCCCGGCCACGACGACGTTGTCCACGCTGGCCAGCCCGAACGGGCCGGCGAGCCGGCCGTCGGCGTCGACCTGCCCGGCGAGCCAACGCGCGTACCCGCGCAGGAGCCGGCGCAGCGCGTCCGTGTCCCGCCGCAGGCAGCCGTCCAGCAGCAGGGTGCGCAGCAGGCGCCCGTCCGGCACCGGCCCGGTGAGCGCCCCCGGGTCCCGGTACGCGGCCAGCCGGCTGGCGAACGGCGCCGCCGGCCCGCCCCGGGTCTCCGCCCTGGCGGCCCGCCACCGCCAGCCGTCCGGGCCGTCGACCACCTCGACCACGCCGGCCCCGGGTGGCCCGGTCTGCACCAGGGCCACGGGCAGGTCGGCGCGCCCCCGGGCGGCCGGGTCCGCAACCGCCGGGTCGGTGCCGGCAGGGCCTGCGGCGGCGGCGGGGTCCGTGCCGGCCGGGTCCGCGGCGGCGGGGTCGTCGGACCTGCGGGCGAGCACCAGCCAGGCCGGCGCCAGCTCGCCCGCCCGGCCGGCGTGCAGCGCGTCGACCGCGAGCCGGGCCGGGTCCTGGAGCACCGTGTCCCGGGCACCGGCGCGGGAGCACGCGCCGTGCAGCGCCGCGTCGAGGAACCCGGACGTGGTCCGCCGAGCCAACGCGCCCGTGTCGACCAGCGCGGTCGGCGCCGCCGGGTGCGGGTACGCGGCGAAGCAGGCGTCCGCGCGCAGCCCCCGGGCACCCAGCCGCCCGCGCAACTGCTCCAGGTTGGCCGGGCGGTCCGCGTCGAGCACCCCGCCGATCATCCAGGCGGAGTCGTCACGCCCGGCGTACCAGGGAGAGGTGGCGACGAGCCGGTGCAGGCCGAGCGGGTTGTCCAGGCGCAGCAGCAGCACGCCGCCGGGGCGCAGGGCCGCCGTGAGCCGGTCGAGCACGCCGGCCCAGCCGAGCCGCGTCCCCTCCACCGACTCGACCGCGTCCAGGCCGGCGCCGGCGATCACCACGTCGAACCGCTCGCCCGTCGGCAGCCCGGCCGGGCCGGCCACCACGACCTGCGCGGCGCGCTCGGCGAGGGCGACCCCGTCGGGGTGGCTGCGCAGCAGGCAGGTCACCTCGGCGTGTGCCAGCCGGTCGAGCAGCGCGGGGTCGTGCGGCCCGGCCAGCAGCACCCGCGCGCCGGCGGGCACCACGCGGGCGGCCAGCGCCGCCAGCGGCCCGCCCTCGGCCAGGCGCTCCGCCGGCAGGTCGGACCAGGCCAGCATCTCCCCGCCCGGCAGCGCGATCCGCGGCGCCGTCTCAGTCGTCACTCTTCTCCTCCTGGAGGTTCGCCCACCCGAGCAGCTCGCGCAGCTCGGCCGGCGTGCAGCGGTGGTCGGTGCCCAGCTCGGCGCGGGCGATCGAGACGGCGGTGGGCAGGTCCACCTGTTCGCCGTGCAGCTCCGGCCACTGGCGGCGGATCCGGGCGGTCCCGCCGAAGGTGGGGTCCTCGTCCGCGAGCACCATCGGGTCGCCGTACACGGCCGGCTCGCAGCCGGCGGCGATGCCGTAGAAGATGGCGCTGGTCAGCCGGTTCGACGCCACCCGCCGGTGCCGGCGCAGCTCGGTGAGCTGCTTGTCGAGGAAGAGCGGATCGGTGTCCTTCCACCAGTGGCCGCGGTAGCCGTGGCAGATCACCCGGAAGCCGGCGTTCTCGTAGAGCCGGCGCACCCGGCGCATGCCGTACTCGTGCCAGTAGAGGCAGACCGTGACCGGGCCGGGTTCGGTGTCCCGGATGCGGGCGATCAGCTCCCGGTGGTCGCCCCGCACGTGCTGACCCTCCCAACCGTGGAACGGGTACCAGATGGTGCCCTCCCGCTCCGACTCCGGCGGGTCCTCCGGCCGCATGGCCAGCAGGTACGCGAAGGGCGCCCCGATGACGGTCACGTTGCGCCGCCCCACCGACCAGGCCCGCCGCCGGGTCTGCTCCGACCACAGCAGGCTCGGGGTCCGCTCGGCGTACGGGTGGCCGGGGGCGAGGCCGTCGCCGATGTTCCAGCCGTGCTGGACGTACCCGTTGATCCGGGGCGGATGGCCGTCGCCCAGCCCGGCGTAGCGGGCCAGCACGTGGGCGTGGCCGTAGAAGTGGTTCGCGTGGTGCATCGGGTCCCCTCAGGCGGCGGAACGCGCCGTGGCGGCGCGCAGCGCCGTGCCGAGGGCGTCGATGACGCGGTCCTGGTCGGCCTCGGTGAGGTCCGGGAACAGCGGCAGGGACAGCTGCTGCTCGTAGAACGACTCGGCCACCGGGCAGGACCCGCGCCGGTAGCCCAGGTCGGCGAAGGCCGGGTGCCAGTGCACGGGGATGTAGTTGACCTGCACCCCGATGCCGGCGGCGCGCATCCGGTCGTACACCTCGCGGCGGCGCCCGTCGAGCACCCGGATCGGGTAGAGGTGCCACGCCGGGGCGGCCCAGGACCGCCGGCCCGGGGTCAGCACGCCGGGCAGGCCGGCCAGCGCCTCGTCGTAGCGGGCGACCAGGCGGGCCCGGCGGGCCAGGAAGTCGCCGAGCCGGCGCAACTGGCTGCGGCCCAGCGCGCAGAGCACGTCGGGGAGCCGGTAGTTCAGCCCGAACTCGTGCACCTCCTGGTGCCAGCCGCCCTCGTCCGGCCAGCGTTGTTCGTCGCGCTCCCGGACCAGGCCGATGTTGCGGAACCGGCGCGCCCGCTTCAGCAGGTGCGGGTCGGTGGCGGCGACCGCGCCGCCCTCGGCGGTGGTGAGGTTCTTCGTCGGGAAGAACGAGAACGTGGTCAGGTCCGCCAGCGAGCCGACCGGCCGCCCCCGGTAGGTGGCGCCGATCGAGTGCGCGGCGTCGGCGAGCAGCAGCGCGTCCGTGCCGGCCGTCGCGGCGCGCAGCGCGTCGTAGTCGGCCGGGTGGCCGGCGTAGTCGACGGCGGACACCACCCGGGTCCGGCTGGTCGTCGCCGCGGCGACCGCCGCCGGGTCGAGGGTGAACGTCTCGTCCTCGACGTCGGCGAAGACGATCTTCGCGCCGAGGGCGACCGCGCTGCTGGCGGTCGCCACGAACGTCATGGGCGGCACGACCACCTCGTCGCCGGTGCCGACCCCGGCCGCCGCGTACGCCACGTGCAGCGCCGCGGTGCCGTTGGAGACCGCCGCGCAGCCGGCGCCGCCGGTCCACGCCGCCAGGTCGGCCTCGAACCCGTCGACCTGCGGGCCGGTGGTGAGCCAGTCGCTGCGCAGGGCGGCGACCACGGCCGCGACGTCGTCCTCGGTCACCGACTGCCGGCCGTACGGGAGCAGCCCCGTCATGCGGCGATGCCGAGCATGTCGCGCAGGTGCTCCACGCTGAGCCACTCGTCGTTGCTGTCCGACTGGTACGCGAACCCGTCCGGCACCGGCTCGCAGCCGACCGGCGGCTGGTAGCCCCAGGTGGCGATGGTCGGCTGCACGATGTACCGGTCCTTCGCGCGCAGGGTCCGGCGGCTGTCGTCCGGCGCGATCATCTCCTCGTGCAGCTTCTCGCCGGGGCGGATGCCGACCTCGTGCGTGGTGGCCTCCGGGGCGACGGCCTCGACCAGGTCGAGGATGCGCATGCTGGGAATCCGCGGGACGAACAGCTCGCCGCCCTGCATCTGGTCGAACGAGTCCATGACGAACTGGACCGCCTGGTCGAGGGTGATCCAGAACCGGGTCATCCGCTTGTCGGTGACCGGCAGGCTCTTGCCCTCGGCGGCCAGCCGGCGGAACAGCGGGACGACCGAGCCCCGGCTGCCGACCACGTTGCCGTAGCGGACGACCGCGAACCGGGTCGGGTGCTGCGCGGCGTAGTGGTTGGCCGAGACGAACAGCTTGTCGCCGACCAGCTTCGTCGCGCCGTACAGGTTGATCGGGCTGGACGCCTTGTCGGTGGAGAGGGCGATGACCTTCTTCACGCCGGCCTCGATCGCCGCGTCCACGACGTGCTGGGAGCCGGTGATGTTGGTGGCGATGAACTCCGACGGGTTGTACTCGGCGGTGTCCACCTGCTTGAGCGCGGCGGCGTGCACCACGTGGTCCACCCCGTGCATCGCGCGGGTCAGCCGGTGCCGGTCCCGGACGTCACCGATGAACCAGCGCAGCCGCGGGTCGTCGCCGAGCTGCTGGCGCAGTTCGTACTGCTTGAGTTCGTCGCGGGAGAACACCACCACCCGGGCCGGGTCGGCCTCGGTGAGGACGTGCCGGAGGAACGTCTTCCCGAAGGAACCGGTTCCGCCGGTGATCAGAATGGAAGACCCATTCAACTCGCTCAATTGGTGCTCCCGTGGTCGTGGTTGTTTCCGCGGCGACCTTGCCCGGTCGACCGGATCGAGACGCTAGACCCGGCGGGTTAACACCTCGACGCCCCTCGGTGAACGGTCGCCGCGCCTGGAGTGAATGCGGAACACCTTGCAGGCAAACACTTTTCGCCAGTTCAGGGCCAGGTTGAGGGGCCTTCGAACTCGGCTACACTCGGCCCGCACGTCGACGCGTGCGGACCAGTTACGGAGGAAATCGCGGTGGAACTTCAGCGACTGAGGGTCGTCTTCCGGGCGGCGTTGGAGCTTTCCGACGACGCCGTTGTCGACAGTCTCGAATATCGCGGAATCGAGAAGTGGGATTCGCTCGCGCACATGTCGTTGGTGGCCGCCATCGAGGACGAGTTCGGCGTCACGCTGGACACCGACGAAGTGATCGACCTCAGTTCCTTCGACCGCGCCCGGCAGATCCTGGAGAAGCAGGGCGTCGTCCTCACCGACTGACACCGGTACGGCCGCCGCGTCCGGGCCGGGCGTCGGCCGATCCGGCAGCCGAGCCGAGGGGCCCGGTCCTCGGACTGGGAGGCCACCACCC
>NZ_JBFAVI010000173.1:0-15067 GCF_040679695.1 Micromonospora sp. NPDC052213 | reverse complement strand
GGGTGCGCGGTGGCTTCCGCGCACCGGTGCGGGCGCCTGGCGGACGCGCCGGCCGGGGCCGAACGCCACGGCCGGCGACGGATGGGGTCAGCGCGAACGGGACTCGATGGCCTCGATGATCCGTGGGCGCAGTTCCGCGGCGCGGATGACGGCGTCGACGGAGCCGACCTCCACGGCGCGCTGGATGTTGTGCACGCGGTCGAACTCCGTGGCCACCTCGCTGAGCTTCTCCGCGCGGACCGACGCGCGGAGCTCGTCGAGCTCCGCGGTCAACGCGGCGCGGTCGGCGCCGGAGGCGGCCGCGACGCGGGCCTCCAGGTCCCGCACGCGCGGGTCGGCCGCGGTGCGGGCGTTGACGTCACCGGAGAACACCACCGCGGCGGCCGGGGCGCCGCCGAGCACCGAGGCGAACGAGCCCTCCAGCGCGAGGACGGTCATGTTCGGGTTCAGCGCCTTCGAGAACACCACGAACGCGCCGCCGTGGTACCGGGAGATCACGCAGAACACGATGGGCCCGCGGAAGTTCACGATGGCGCGGCCGATCTCGGCGCCGTACTCCAGTTGCAGCTTCCGCATCGACTCCGGCGAGCCGTCGAAGCCCGACAGGTTCGCCAGCACCACCAGCGGCCGGTTGCCGCTGGCCGCGTTGATCGCCCGCGCGGCCTTCTTGGACGACCGCGGGAACAGGGTGCCCGCGGTGTAGGTGTCCGGGCCGTCGGTGGGCGGGAAGCCGCGCCGCGGCACCGCCCGTGACTCGATGCCGAGCAGGCACACCGGCATGCCGCCGAGATGCACGTCCTGCACCGCCACGGTCTCCGCGTCGGCCATGCCCGCCCAGCGTTCCAGCACCGGGTGGTCCTGGTCGGAGAGCGCCCGCATCACGGTCCGGATGTCGAACGGCTTCTTGCGGTCCGGGTTGGCCTCGGCCGAGAAGATCTCGCCGACGGTGGTGAAGTCGCTACCCGCCAGGGCGTGCGGGAAGTCGGAGATGTCACGGTCGACGGGGTCCGTCGTCTTCGCCCGCCGCGGCCCCGTCTCGCCGGGCGCGACGTACGTGTGGTCGTAGTACGACATCAGCACGTCCCGCGCGGCGGTCAGGTTCGGCGCCCAGTACTGCGCCTGACCGTTCGGCCCCATCACCCGGTCGTAGCCGCCGATGCCGAAGTTGTCCTCGGCCGACACGCCGCCGGAGAAGTCGAGCGACTGCTTGCCGGTGAGCACCATCGCCGAGTCCGGCGTCATCACCAGGATGCCCCTGGTGTGCATGAGCATCGTCGCCTCGGCGTTCCAGTACGGCTGTGCGCCGACGGTGATGCCCGCGACCACGATGTTGATCTCGCCGCCATCCTGGGTGAACTCGACGATCCGCTTGAGCGCCGCGGCCACCCAGTCCATGTTCTCCGTGCCGGACTCCATCGAGATCCGGGCGCCGGCGGACAGCGCGTACCACTCCAGCGGCACCCGCATCCGCTCGGCCAGGTCCAGCGCGGCGATCACCCGGCGGCACTCCGGCTCCGACAGCGCGCCGAGCGACTTCGTCGGGTCGCCGAGCAGCACGACCCGGGTGACGCCCTGCGGGTGCCGCCGGGTACGCGTCCTGACCACGCCCGCGACGATCGCCGCGGTGTTGCGGCCCTTCGGCCGGTCGACCGGCACCAGCGCGTGGTCGTCGTCGAGGTCGTGCTCGACGAAGTCGCCGAGCAGGCCGGTCAGCTCGTACGGGTACACCGTGTTGCGGCTGCTCGCGCGCAGCACCTTCTGCCGGTAGCCGTCGAGCGGCTCGACCGGCTCGTCCGACGGCTGGCCGACGGTCAGCGTGGTGCCGCCGGTGGCGTCGAAGGAGACCCGCACGGCGATCTTGGTCAGCTCGCCGGTCGTCCGGTGGCGCTGCCGCGCGATGAACAGGATCTCCTCCAGCCCGGCGCCCGCCGTCGTCGGCAGCACGCGCCCGGCGATCATCTCCAGCTCCGCGCGGGTGAGGTCGCTCGGCGGCCAGACGTAGACCACGATCCGGTTGGTGTTGAAGCGATTCTTCGACGGTCGCCGCGACTGCGCACGGCGGATCGAGTCGAGGCAGGTGGCGACGACGTCCTCGGCCGTCGGCAGCGCGACCAGCCTGCCGTCGTGCTCCCGCAGTGCGGTCAGGTCACGCACCTGCGCGAACGCGACCAGGCGGTCGTCCGACGGGTTCTCCTGCGCCACGCACCGGAAGAGGTAGACCTCCTCGTCCGACGACGGCAGCCGGGTGAGGTCGAACTTGCGCAGCCGCTCCAGCTGCATCCGCTGCGCGATGTACGGGTGCAGGCCCCGGATCAGCCGCTCCTCGGTCATTCCGCTGGTCGACGGCCGGAACGTGAAGTGGTGGTGCATCACCGCGCCACTGCGGCCCGCGACGGTGGTGGTGACCCGGCGGACCCGGCTCGGCAGCGGGTGCGCGCTGACGACCTCGTGCAGCGCCGCCGCCATCGCGTCCGAGTCCTCCGGCTGCCTCTCCCAGGCGAGATAGATGTCGGCGTCGACGGCGTCCTCGCCACCCGCCAGCTCCGCGAGCCCGCGCAGCGCGCTGCCCAGCGCTTCGAATCTCACCGCGGCGGAGACCACGCACGAGCCCGCGCGCTCGGCGACCACGAAGGTGCAGCCCGCGACCTCGCGGGTGCGGACGCTGGTCAGATCCTTGTTCCCGTAGTACCGGCGGGTCAGCACCTCCAGCATGACCGCGTGGTCCAGGGAGTCGCGGACGAGCCGCTGGCCGAGCAGCCGCACCAGCGGTTCGGTGCTGCGCACCATCTCGCCGACGCGTTCGGCGCGGTCCGGCGCGTCCGGGTGCGCGTCCAGGTGGCGCAGGTGCTTGCGGACGTTCGCGTAGACGCGGGCGCGGTTGCGGCGCAGCAACGGCTGGCCGAACCAGGCGAAGACCACGCCGCGCGCGAGGTCGGCGACCACGGGGAAGCGGACCTGCGTCGCGGCCACCAGCCGCTCCAGCGCGAGGCCGGCCGGCTCACGCAGCACCTCGTCCGGCGGCGGCTCCCGCAGCCACGAGCGCAGCAACGCCGCGACGACCGTCGCGTCGGCGGACGCGCGTTGCTGGGCGAGGAAGATGCGGAACACCGCGGCTTCGAGCTCGGGGGAGCGCTCCAGACCGGTGACGCCGTAGTGCCCGAGCGCCCGGGCGAGCTTGGCCTGGAACGCCTCCGGCAGCCCGGCCCGCTCGACGTCGAGGCTCTGGAGGTAGGTGTGGAAGTACTCGCGGGCGCTGTGCACGTGCCCTTCGCCGCCGACGTCCTCGCCCGCCGGCCGGTTGCGGCTCAGCTCGGCGAGGTCGGCGAACACGTCGACGAGGTCGAGCTCCTCGGCCAGCGGCCGGTGGCCGTCCTCGGTGGCCGCCCGGCGCGCGGCGAGGTAGTCGTCGAGCGTCCGGCGATCGTCGTGCGGGTCGATGTCGAAGCCCAGCAGCAGGCTGCGCAGGTCCTCCTGGCCGCGCGTGATGCGCTCCCGAGCCGGCACCTCCCCGGGCACGGCGGGCAGGTCCAGCTCGACGGACCCGGCGGCCGAGGTGTCGTCGGCGTCGTCGGCGTCGTCGGCGAGCGGCTCCAGCCGCAGCAGCGGGGCGCCGGTCTCCACCTGGCTGCCCACGGACACGGCGCATTCCCTCAGCCGCGCCCGGAACGGCGCCCGCAGCACCGTCTCCATCTTCATGCTCTCCAGCACCAGCACCGGCGCGCCCGCCTCGACCTCGGCGCCGACCTCGAGCGGCGTGGCGACGACCAGTGCCGGCGCCGGGGAGCGCACCACGCCGCCCTCGTCGCGGCTGACCCGGTGCGTCACCCCGTCCACCTCGACCAGGTGGATCGGCCCGTGCGTGCCGGTGAGCAGGCGGTACCGGGTGCCGTTGACGACGACCTGCCCGGTGTGCCGGTCGAAGCGGTCGAGCTCGACGTCGGCGGTACGGACCTCGTCACCCGCTTCGATGCCGACGCGGAACCGGTGCGCGCCGACCCGCGCGACCCGCACGCGGTAGCCGACGCCCCGCAGCTTGAGGTCCAGCGGTCGGCCGCTCTTGTGCTGGACCTGCGGGCGCCCACCGAACGCCGTCGACAGCAGCCGCTGCCGCTCCGCGCGTTCCTCCTCCTCGTACGCCTCGATGGCGGCGGCCGCCAGCGCGACGGCGGAGTGCCGGTGCGAGACGAGCCTGCCCTCGCCGCGGACGCGGTCGATCCAGCCGGTGTCCGCGCTGGCGTCGATCACCTCGGGCTGGTCGAGCAGGTCGAGCACGAAGCTCTTGTTGGTCGCGCCGCCCTCGATGATCACCGTGGTCTGCGCCATCGCCCGGCGCAGCCTGCCGAGCGCCTCGTCGCGGTCGCGGCCGTACGCGATGATCTTGGCGATCATCGAGTCGAAGTCGGCGGGGATGGTGTCGCCCTCGCTGACGCCGGTGTCCACCCGGATGCCGGGCCCGGCGGGCAGGTCCAGCCGCGCGATCCGGCCCGGGGAGGGCGCGAAATCGCGGTCGGGGTCCTCGGCGTTCAGTCGGGCCTCGACGGCGTGCCCGCGCTCCACCGGCGGCTCGCCTTCGAGCCGTCCGCCCGAGGCCACGTGCAGCTGCGCCTTGACCAGGTCGAACCCGGTGGTCGCCTCGGTGATCGGGTGCTCGACCTGCAGGCGGGTGTTGACCTCGAGGAACGCGAACAGCCGGTCACCCGGGTGGTAGAGGAACTCGACGGTCGCCGCGCCGCGGTAGCCGACCGCGACGGCCAGCCGTTCGGCCGACGCCTTGAGCTCGGCCGCCTGCGCGGGGCTGAGCACCGGCGACGCGGACTCCTCGATGACCTTCTGGTTGCGCCGCTGCACCGAGCAGTCACGGACACCCAGCGCCCACGCCGTGCCCTCCCCGTCCGCGATCACCTGCACCTCGACGTGCCGGGCGCCGGTGACCAGGCGCTCCAGGAACACGACGCCGCTGCCGAACGCCCGCGCGGCCTCCTGGCTGGTGCGCTCGTAGGCGTCGGCGAGCTCGGCCTCGTTCGTGATCACGCGGATGCCGCGCCCGCCGCCGCCCGCGGTCGCTTTCAGCATCAGCGGGTAGCCGATCTCGGCCGCCGCCGCCAGGGCCGCGTCCAGGGTCTCGACCGCGCCGCGGCTCCACGGCGCGACCGGCACGCCGACCTCCTCGGCGATCAGCTTCGCGCCGATCTTGTCGCCGAGCTTGCGCATGGCCTCCGCGCTCGGGCCGACGAAGGTGACGCCGACCTTCTCGCACAGCTCCGCGAACGCCGGGTCCTCCGCGACGAAGCCCCAGCCGACCCAGGCGGCGTCGGCCCCGGTCTCCACCAGCGCGCGCTCCAGCGCCTTCAGGTCGAGGTACGGGCGCGCGGACGCGGGACCGAGGTCGTAGGACAGGTCCGCCTCGCGGACGAAGGTGGCCGTGCGGTCCACGTCGGTGTGCAGGGCGACGGTCTCGATCCGGGCACCGGTCTCCGCGGCCAGGTCCCGTACGGCGTGGATGAGCCGCATGGCGGCCTCTCCACGGTTGACGATGGCGACACGACTGAACACCCGACCGAGCCTTCCTGTAGACCAACGATGTACGCCCCGTGACACGGCAGCCCCCGGCAGTGTTCACCCTTCCGCCGGCACTTGAGAACCCCTGTTTCGCTCGACATCCGACGGCCGGCAGTGCCATGTTGCGGACAGCGCGCTACGCGCCCCCAACACCGTAGGGCAGGGGCTCGAACTCCGGCGGGGCGGCACAGCCCGCTGTGACATGACGAAGGGTGTTCACCACGTTCCCGCCGCGCTCATGGCGATTCTGGCGGGACTTCGTCCGGGAGGCAATTCGTGCGAACGCCGCCGTTTCCGTGGACGTGTTTCCGTGGCGACTCTCCGTGCTGGATCTCCCCACTGTTGCTGGCTGCCGGATCTCGTTCCATGAACGAGTGCGGAGACCAGCCACGACCGGTCGGCCGGGAAGAACAGGTCGGGCAGCGATCCGAGGCCGTGGCGCATGTGACCGGTTCGCCAGCCGAGAGCCTGCTCGGGCCCGGCCTCGACCAGCACGTAGGGCCAGTTCCAGTAGAGCGACACCCTGGGCGCGAGGGGAAAGACGACGTCGTGGGCGCCGGTGTCGAGGTACGCCAGCCGCTGCGGTCATGGTCGGACCAGGTGTTCGCCCGGAGCCTGCAACGCGGCGCTCCGGCCGGACCGCTCAGCCCCGGTCCGGATGTCCCGTCGGCGGTCCCCCGGCCCCCGCCGAGCGCGGCAGGTGGGTGCAGTGCGCGACGGTGGCGTCGTCAGGGACCCGAGCGTCGGGACCTCCGCAGGTGCGGGCCTCGGCCTGCCGGACGCGGCGGATGATCTCGGCCGGCCCGTACGCGCCGAGCAGGCCCAGTACGCCGGGCCAGTCGGTCAGGCCGTACGGGCTGACGATGCGGCTGGCGCCGTTGCTGAGCAGCGCGACGCCGCCCAGGTCATGAAGCGGTCGGCTGCCGGTCACCGCCTCCTCCGCCGCGTGCGGATCGTCCTTGGCGATCCAGTAGCCGCCCGGCTGGTTCCGGCGAGCGCGCAGTGCCTCGACGCAGGAGTCCCGGATGCGGTCGTACTCCGGGGTTCCTCCGGGAACGCCGTCCAGGGGCGCCGAGCAGGTGCGCCTGGCGGTGACCTCGCGCTCGTCGGTGATGACCTGCGGGCCGCCGCGGACCTGGTCGAGGACGAGGAAGGAGTCCGCGAGCAGGAGATGGTCCAGGCGGCCCCGGTGGGCGCGGACGATCGCCACGGTCGCCTGCGGGCTGCTGGGGTTCGTGATGTCGCAGGTGCCGCGATGATCGGCGGCTGTCTCGCCGATCGCGGTGGCGAGGATCGCCGCAAGGTCTCGCCCGTCGTCACGCGACAGCAGACCGAGCAGCGCGCCGCCGAGACGGTGCGTGTACCAGGCGACACCGTGGGAACAGATCGACTCGGTTCCCGGGATGCCGGCGCCGTCCAGCAGCACAGCGGCGCCGGGAACGGCGCCGACGAAGTCCTCGTTCGGCTGGCCGGCCCTGCCGGCGCCGGTCGCCATGCTGACGCGCACTCACGGCCTCCCGCGTCAGCCAGTCGTCACCGCGAGCAGGTCGAGGACCTGGGCGGGTCGGTGGGCCACCGCCGGGACGTCCGAAGCCGGGGAGGTGTCGCACCAGCGGGCGTGCACCGCCAGTGCTCCCGCCGCCTCCGCGCACGCGAGGTCCACCGCCGCGTCGCCGACGTACGCGGTCTCGGCGACGTCGACGCCCAGGCGGCGGCAGGCCAGCCACAGCCCGTCCGGCGCGGGCTTCGGCGCGGGGACCTCGTCACCACAGACCACGACCGGGAACAGCCGGTCGAGCCCCGTGTGGGCCAGCACGAGGGCCGTGCTCCGTCGTGGGGCGGCGGTGAAGATGCCGAGCCGGCAGCCGGCCCGGTGGAGTTCGTCGGCCAGGTCGAGCACGCCGGGGAACGGTCGTACGTCCGCGACCACCGCCTCGAAATGGCGGTGGAAGCACTCGATGTCGGGGGCGGTGACGGGCCGTTGCAGGAAATGGGCCAGCACCACCGGCGTGGCTCCGATGTGCCAGGTGGCGACGACCGTGGCCGGCGAGACGTCCGGCCCGCCGAGGGCGCGGATCGTGTCGGCGTACACGGTCGGAGCGATCGTCATCGTGTCGACCAGGGTGCCGTCGAGGTCGAACACGACGGCGGCGGGGCCGACGCGGGGCGGCCGGTTCACGTGCGGTTCCGGCGGGCGGTGTTCACCGGCCGCCTCTCAGCCGTCCGCGGACCCGGGCCGCCACCTCGACCCTGTCCTGCCCGACCTCGCGGTCACCACCACCGACGCGCACGCGCACCACCACGCCCGCACCGTACGCGGCCGGCCGCCTCCCGTCGAGAACCGGTCCCTGCCTCGTGGCGAACGGCACCAGGGCCGCGACCAGAGCAACGGGTACGGCGCCGGCGCGGTGACCCACCGGCAGCGGCAGCCGCGGCGCGTCTCGGCACCGCCCCGGGCCTCGGCGCGGGAGGCAACTGAGCTGGTGGAACGCTCCCTCCGGGCCGGGGGAGGCTGGTGCGGCGTGGCGCGTGAGGTGCCGCTCTCACCCGAGGGTGAGGGCGTAGAAGGCGCTGGAGTCCAGCCCGTCGAGCAGCAGCAGGTGATTGAGCTCGTCGTCGAAGAATCCGCCGAGCGGGGCGGCGGAGCAACCCAGGGCCGTCGCGGCGAGCAGCAGGTTCTGGGCGAGGTGGCCGGTCTCGATGGCGCAGAACCGGTACCCGCGCAGCCCGTACCGGGCCCTGGCCCGGCCCAGCTCCGCGACCACGAACAGCCAGAGCGGCACCGCCTCGACGTCGAGCCCGTCGGAGGCGAGAGCGGCGTCGGGCTCGCCGACGGTCCGGGCGGAGCCGGCGGGCGTGAACTGCGGCGCGATCCGGGCCAGCCGGTCGGCGCCCGGGTCCGGCGTCAGCCGCCGGAGGGCGTGCCGCCGCGGCAGGTACTCGTAGAGTGCGGCCGGCACCGACGTCACCCGGCGGGGCAGCACCATCAGCCGGGTGGTCACCAGGGCGCCCGGACTCGGGTACGCCAGGCGTCGCTGCTCACCGCCCGGCGGCGCGGTGTCGCCGGCCGCGTAGCGCAGCAGCCGGCCCAGGTCCGCCACGTCCAGCTGTTCCCGGCCGACGTCGTAGCGGGTGCGCCGGTCCAGCAGCGCCCGGGCGAGCGTGGTGTCGCCGAGCGCGCCCGGCGTCGGCTCGGGCAGCGCCAACAGCCCGGTGCCGGGCGGGTCGGCCGGTCCGGGGCGGGCCGGGGCCGCCTCGACCGTACGGGGACGCTGGCTCGGCCACAGCGGACGGACGAACTTCGACCGCTCGTGGTACTCCCGGTCCGGGGCGTCGAGCCCGTCGGCGTGGAAGTCCGGTGGCCCGGCCGGTGTGGCGTACGCCGACGACGCCAGCCAGGCCAGGTGGCACTCGGCCGGGATGCTCAGGCCGAGGCGGTTGTGCAGCATGTGCAGCTGCGACGCGAGGATGCCGGGGACCGTTCCGTGCAGCCGGCCCTGCCCCTCGAGCGTCCGCAACCGCTCGACGTAGGCGGCGACCTCGTCCGCCCAGTAGTTCACCGTGGTGCCGGCGCCCTTGCGCCGCGTGACGATGTCGGCGATGAGCCGCCGCCGGGCCGGGTAGGCGGACGCGTCGGCGTGGAAGTCGCGGTGCGCCGCGATCAGGGCCAGGCCGAGGTCCTGGCCGTCGGCCTCCGGCACCAGCGTCCACGCGTTGGCGTAGCCGCGCAGGAACCGGACCGCCTCGTGCGCGGCGAGGCCGCTGGCGGTGAGGAACCCGAACAACAGGTCCACGGTGGTCGACCGGCGGCGGGCAGGTGGCGCGGCGAGCAGAGCCGCGGCGACCCGACTGGACGCGGCGAAGAGCTCTTCGGCCGCCCCGATCGCCTCCGGGCCGCCGTACCGGTCGACCTCCGCCCGGTACGGCTGTTCGCGTACCGTGCCGTGCGGCTGCCAGCCGAGGTCGGGCCCGCCGCCGTCCCCGTGGCCCCGCGGGGCCGGGCCGGTGGAGCCGGCGTCGCGTACGCCGAACCGGGCGTACCAGTCGGCCGGGCGCAGCTCCCGTGCCGGTGGTGCCAGCGCGGCCACCGCTTCGACCAGTCCGTCGCGCATCCGCCGTACCGTCTCCGGCGTGGCGTCGGCGACCCGCCAGCGCAGGTGCGGGCCACCCTCCCAGTACCGGACGAAGAACCAGGAGGAGATCTCGCCCCGGGCGAGCAGGCCCGACGTGATCGGCACGATGTGCTCCCGCAGCACCGTCTCGGTCTGTTCGGAGCCGCCGTGCAGGTGGACGTGCAGCGCGGACCAGCGACCCATGCTCGGCACTCCTTCAGGGGAACGGGTGGGGCAGGATCCGGTGGTGAGGGGCGGCGAGCCGGGCCTGCCGCAGGCGGGGCAGGTCCACCCGCCGGTTGAGGTGCCCGAAGGTCATCGGCAGCGCCCCGGGCGCGAGAACCTTCACGGCGGCCAGGCCGAGGCGCCGTTCGGCCGCCCCGGTCTGGTCCACCACCAGCGGTGGCACCCCGGCGGCGGCCATCGCGTCGACCACCCGGCGCAGCACCTCGGTCAGGTCGGGGTGCAGCCACCGGTCGCGCCAGCCGGCGAAGTGCTCGTCGAACGGGCGGGCCGGGCCGGCGGCAGCCTCCCGCAGCGCGAAGTCGAACCGGGGCATGGCCTGCGGAAGCTGGTGCAGGGCGGCGTGGTCCGCCAGCTCCCGTACCAGCTCCGGTTCGTCGAGCATGGCGAGCAGCCGGTCCCGGGGCGGGCGGGCCGTCCTCGGTGCGACCGCCACGTTGACGCCGACCTCCAGGACCGCCGCCGCGGCGGCCCGGCGGGGATCGGGATGCGCCCCGGCCGCGGAGAACGTCGCGCCCCGGTCGGCCCGGTGCGGCTCGTCGGTGACCGCGAGCGCCCAGACAGCCGGTATCCCGATGTCGCTGGTGATGTCGAGCAGATGCAACGTGTAGCCCTCGGCCGCGATCCGGTCGGCGAGGTGCCGGGTCAACGGATCGGCGTCGGGCGGTAGCGCCAGGACCGGCGGCGTCCGCCCGGCGTACCAGGTGAGCAGGAAGGCGTCCCGCTCGATCGTCTCCAGGCAGGCGTAGAGGAGCGCCTCCTCCAGGCAGCCGCCGACGGCGCCGCCGCTGGAGCACTCGTAGAGGAACCGGGCGGCCCCGGGCCGGTCCACCCCGTAGTAGGCGACGTGCTCGGGCACGAGGACCGGCCGGTCACCGGTCAGGTCGTACGCCCACACCCAGGACGTGACCGTGTCCGGCGTGTACGGGGTCAGCGGGTACCCGGGGTGGCCGACCGCGTCCGGCTCCGGCAGGCCCAGCCGGACCGGGTCCACGGCGTCGGCGGCGAGTTCCCGGTAGCTGCCCAGGGTGCTCGTCCGGCGTGCCCCCGGGCAGCGGCCGGCCTCCCGCTCGACCGCCTCCAGCAACGCCAGCACCTGCGCGGTCGGGTGGTCGGCCGCCCGACCGAACCCGCCGAGCCGGCCGGTGCGGCCGGGTACCGGCAACTCGGCCGCCGCGAGCGCCAGCGGACCCTGCCGGTCGGTATGGACGCGCGTCACCGGCCCGTACCGGAAATCGACCAGCTCGGCGCGGAGCGCGGCCAGGTCCGGCAGGTCGGGGCGGGCCCGGAAACGGTCCGGTACGGCCTGACGGCGCGGCTGCAGGGCGATCACGGCGGCACCTGCCGAGTCGGGTGGCAACGCCCCGCACGCCGGACAGTCCGGCACCGCTCGGAGCAAATGCCGGGTGACCGAGCCGTCACCGACGGCCAGCACGCTGACCGTGCGGGGGTCGGCGTCGTCGGCGAGCTGCCCGGCGACCAGTTCCCCGATGAGCCCCCGCCAGTACGGCGGCAGCGGCAGCGGCCGGCCGTCGGCGAGCAGCGTGTCCGCGCTGCCGGCGCCGAGGACGGCCTGATGCCGGGTGTCCGCGCACCGCGGGCACGCGCCCGTACCGGGGCTGCTCAACGGGCCGATCTCGATCGCCGTCCCGCGCGCCCGCACCGCCAGGTACGCCCTGCCGGTCGCGTGCGCGGTCCGCTGTTCGGCCAGGTGTCGGGCCACCGGCCAGTCCGGGGCGGCGCCGACCAGCACCGGCTGGCCCGGTCGTCGCCGTCCGGCCGCCGCGGCCGCCGCGACCGCCCTGACCAGGGCGTCGTCGTCCCCGGCCACCCGCACCAGGCCCCCGTCCGTGTCGCCCGGGCCGGACGGCCCGGTGTCGCCGGGCGGATGGGTGCCGGTCGCCCCGGCCTGCGGTCCGACGCGCACCGCCGGTGGCCGGCGCCGTTGCCCGGCCGGGTCGGTCGGCACGCCGAGGCGCTGGACGGCCGCACCGCGCAGCAGCAGCGCCGTGCCGTCGGCCAGCCCGCTCACCGCGCGTACGACCTCGTGTGTCACCAGGAACGGCAGCAGCGGACGGGCCGGCGCCGATGGTGCCGGAGCCTCGTCCACCCCCTCGCCGGGCCAGCGGGCGGCGGCGGTGTCGCCGGCACGACCCAGCGGCCCGATCAGCGCGCCGTCCGGGCGGATCGTCACCGGCAGCACGTCGGGCCGGACGACGTCGGGTCGCCGCGGTGACGCCGACATCGGCGGGCGAGCGGGCGGGCCCGTACGTTCGGCGGGGCTCACCGTGCCGACCCGCACCACCAGGTCCGCGGCCGCGCCGTCCCCGGTGCACACGCCGGAGGCGGTCAGCGCGGCGCGTACGGCCGGCACCAGCGCGCCGTCGCCGGTGACCGCGACGGTGGTCCGCGACACCGCGTCCAGCGCGTCGGCCGGATCCCGGGCGAGCCCGGCCAGGTAGGCCGCCAACGGATGACCGGCCAGTGGCACCCGGACGTCGACCAGAACGTCGTGGTCGGCGAGAAGATCGAGCAGCCAGCGCACCGCCCCGGCGGTCCGGCCGGACAACCCGACGGTGGCGGCCTCCGGGTCGAGGCCCCGGCGGACCAGCGGCTCCAGCCGTCGCCACAGCTCGCCGACGACCGGCGGGCAGGTCACCACCGAACTGGACCGCCAGCCGCTGACGAACAGCCCACCCTCGACCGGCCGGACCAGGCTGCCCGGCCGCAGGGTCACCTCGCCCACGTCGCCTCCCTGCGGCGTCACTCGGTGCGGGCCGCGAGGGCGCTCTGCCACGGCACACCGTGGATCTCCTGGGTCGCCTCGGCGAGCAGGTGAGCGCCGAGATACCGCTCCAGCGGCGCGACGTCACAGAGCGCCAGCAGTTGGTAGAGCATGTTCGTGCAGAACCGGTAGACCTGGAACTCCCGGCTCGCGGCGATTCGTTGGAAGCCCGACGCCTCCAGCGCCCGGTGGTAGGCGCTCGCCCCACGGCGGCTGAGGTCCCAGCGGACAGCGGTGGCCTCGTCGAACGAGGTCGACCGGCGACGGAACTCGGCGGAGAGCATCCCGCTGAGCGCACCCGCGTCGTACGCCCGCTCGGCGATCCGCCACGATGCCGCGCTCCAGGCCCGCCACGCCGCCGCCACCGGCTCGGCCGTGTCCGGCGTGGACGCCTGCCGGACCAGGTCGTGGTACCGCCCGCCCGCCCGCTCGGCGAAGGCCGCGAAGCGCGGGCGCAGCACGGGACCCCGCTCGCCGAAGAGGAAGTCCTCCAGGTGGGACAGGAAGGTGTGGTAGCCGGACAGCAGCCGGCCCGGCCAGGTGTCCGCGTGCGCGGCCATCGCGGTGACCACGACGCCCACCCGGGCGGCGGGGGCGTCCCCGACGAGGGCGAGCTGGTCCAGCGACACCCGCACCGGGGCCAGCCCCGCGGCGAGGACGTCGGCACGGCACTCGACCGCGCCCGGCGTACCGAGCAGGGCGGCGAGACCGCTCTGGTCGCCCTCGGTCACCAGCACCGTGTTGTCCGGGTGGATCGGGTCGTACGGTGGCGGCACGAGCTCGGCCCGGCCGGCCGCCTCGGACCGGCGCCGCAACAGGTCCTCGTCGAGGCCGGCCCGGGACGGCGCCGTCGCCAGGTAGGCGCGCAACCGCTCGGCGGCCCCGGCGGCCTCAGCGGCCCGCAGCGCCGCCGGGCCGCGCAGCCGCAGGCGTACGTGTGGGCCGTGCAGCCAGTGCCGTTCCAGGTGGACGGCCAGCCCGGCGTCGCGCAGCCGCGCGGCGCCGGGCAGGACGGCGTCGCGCAGCAGCGGTGACTTGACCTCGTCGTGGTAGTGGCACACGACGTCGGTTGTCGGCGTCAGCTCGGTCACGGCGGTGTTCGGCTCGGTCATCGTTCGGCTCGGTTCGGCTCGGTGCGGGTGCGGGGTCCTGGTGGGGGCGGAGCGGAGGCGCTCGCCCGGGGGCGTCGACGTGGCGGCGATCCGCGCGGTGCCCGGTCAGTCACCGGAGGCCGCCGGCAGGTAGGTCTCGAGGACCAGCTCCGTGACCCGGTGCGGGCGCTCGTGGCCGGCGGGGCGGGGACGCGCCTCCTCGATCACCAGGGGACCGGTGATCCGGGCGAGCCATCGGGGCACACAGCGCAGGTGCAGCGGGCTGGCCAGGTCGACGAACTGTGGCTTGGGCCGGGTGACCGCCTCCCGGAGCCCGGCCACCGTGGGGGGCGTCGGCGACGGGGTGGACGGGAACCCGGTCGCCGGGGACGGCCCGGTGCCGGGCCGGCCGGGCGGCGCGTGCCCGGCGGATCGGCCGCCCTGGCGGAGGAAGACCTGGTCGGGCAGGTCCCAGGCGGCTCGCAGTCCGGCGGCGCCGACGACGGGTGCACCGGTCGTCGGTGTGCCGAGTCCGCGAAGGCGCTCCTCGGCGCCACCGTCGAACCGCCAGCTGCGGCGGGCGACGACGAACCGGCCGCAGCGGAGCCTGCTGCGGACCACCGCCTGCCCGCCCGGGCCGGACACCGTCCGCGTCGCGGCCAGGTGGCTGAGCCCGACCTCACCGCTACCCAGGTCGCCGAGCAGGGCGGCGACCCGGGCGGGCAGCGCCGGTGGAGCGAGGAAGCCGAGGTACAGCACGTCGAGCAGGTCACCGGTGGCCGGGTCGAGCAGCCGGACCTGATCGCTGGCCAGGTCGTGCACCAGCTCGATCGCGGTGAGGTCGAGGCCGCCCAGCCGTGGGTCGTCGCCGACGTCCTCGCCGAGCAGCAGCGGGTGCAGGTTGGCGTTGAAGCCGTGTACCGGTCGGAACTGGGCGACCCGGCCGGGCAGCACGCGGCGCAGCTGGGCGGCGACCGCCTCCCGCATCCCGGTGTCCCCGAAGAGGCCGAGGAAGCGGCTGGTGAACCGCCCCCAACCGCCGTAGACGTGGTTGAGGTGGACCGATCCGTCGGCGTCGGGCTGGCAGAAGAAGGCGTACGACGCCGGCCGGGTCCGCAACCAGCGGGGCAGCGCCGCGACCGCCTCGGCGACCAGTTCGGCACCGATGACGGTCTCCGCACCGTCGTCCCCGCCGTCGGCCCGTACCGCCCGGGTCACCTCCTGCCGCAGCGTGGCCAACGCGGCCAGCTCGGGCACCTGGGCGATCGGGCCGCCGG
>NZ_JBFAVI010000172.1:0-15239 GCF_040679695.1 Micromonospora sp. NPDC052213 | reverse complement strand
GGGCGAGAACGAGCTACGCCGACCTTCGGACCGACCCGACGCGGACTGGCTGCCCCCGCCTGGCCGTTGTCTACTGGCCGTGCACCTCACCCTGCCCGTACACCGGTAACCGCGGCCGGTTCGCGCCGCCCCGCCGACCCCCGCCCGCTGGACCTGGCCGCCGCGACGCACTGCACATGTCGCTCGGCCAGCGGACGAAGGGACGAAGCGAACAACAGCCGCTTCCCGTAGTAGGACTCAAAGACGGTACGGCGTGGACCCCCGCCGTTGTCAACCCACCCGGGCCTGTCGTGTGTTGCAACACGGCGTGTCGCGTCGGCGCGTCTCAATCCGTGGCCAGGTGGCGGCGCAGCAGCGCCCCCGCCGCCGCGGGATGCTCGGCGGCGAGCAACCCACCGGCGGCCAGCACATAGTCGGTGTCGACGACCGGCCGGGCGGCGCGCGGCAGCGGCCACCCGCCCGCGTGGTCGGTCAACACCGCGGAGAGCACACCCGCCGCGTCGGCCGGCGCGGCGAGCCGCAGCACCCCACCGGAGCCGACGAGCAGCCGCACGACCCCCACGTCCCGGCCGGCCCGCTCACCCGTCGCCGCGCCCCGCGCGTGCCGCCGCAACGCCACCGTCGCCGCCAGGGCCGCGATCCGGGCGTCCACGGCCCGGTCGACGTCCCCCGCGGGCAGGAACCCCGGGTCGTCGGCGCGCAGCACCGCCGCGGCCGCCAGGTCGTCGCCCTCGGCGTCGCTCAGCAGCCGCTCCTCGACGGCGGCCCGCAGCACCCCCGGCGCGCTCCACCGCATGCCCAGGTCCCCCTCGACGGTCCGGGCCCGCCACAGCGAACCCGCCACCTCCCGGCCCGGCCCCGTGGCCCGCTCGTCGGGCGTCAACACCGAGTACACGTCGGTGGTGGCGCCACCGACGTCCACCACCACCAGGTCACCGCCGAGGGCGTCGGCGAGCACCTCCACGCCGGTCAGGACCGCGTCGGGCGTGGCCGCCCGCACCAGCCGCGCGAACCGGGGCCCCCGCGACAGCCGCTTCCCGCCGATGACGTGCCGCAGGAACACCTCCCGGATCGCCGCCCGCGCCGACGTCGGCGCGAGGACCCCGATGCGGGGCAGCACGTTGTCGGCCACCGTCACCGGCACCCCCGCGCCGGCCAGCAGGGCGTGCAGGTCGTCGCGGACGTCGACGTTGCCCGCGAGGACCACCGGCACCCGCCAGCGGGCCTTCGCCAGCCGGGTCGCGTTGTGCGTCAACGTCTCGGCGTCACCGCCGTCGGTGCCGCCGACCAGCAGCACCACGTCCGGGCGGGCCGCCCGCAGCCCCGCCAGTTCCGCCGCGCCGAGCCGCCCCGCCGCCACGTGCACCACGTTCGCGCCCGCCGACAGACCCACCCGCCGGCCCGCCTGCGCGGTCACCAGGTGCTCGTAGCCCACCACGGCCAGCCGCAGCCCGCCACCGGCCGACGAGCACACGTACCACGGCACGTCACCCACCGGCAGGCCGGCCGTGGCCGCCCCGACCGCGGCGTCCAGGCCGTGCAGCACGTCCGTGCCGACCGTCGTGGGCGCCGCGGCCGCCGCGACCAGCGCGCCGTCGTCGAGGTCCACCACCGCCACCTTCGTGTACGTGGACCCGACGTCGGCGCAGACCGCGTGCCTCACGCCGCTGGCGGGACGACC
This sequence comes from Micromonospora sp. NPDC052213, assembly GCF_040679695.1. Taxonomy (NCBI): domain Bacteria; kingdom Bacillati; phylum Actinomycetota; class Actinomycetes; order Micromonosporales; family Micromonosporaceae; genus Micromonospora; species Micromonospora sp. NPDC052213. The sequence continues at coordinate 13,558 of NZ_JBFAVI010000172.1, read as the reverse complement.
ACCGTGCCGGTCGCGGTGACCGCCACGATCGGTTCGTCGAGGACCTCCGCCGCCGACTCGCCCCGGTCCGGGCGGCCCCGGCACACCACCCGCGCCTCGAAGTCGATCGTGCGGCTGCGGGTGCCCACCCGGGTCACCGTCGCCGTCACCTCCAACACGTCCCCGGCCCGCATGGCGCCGCGGAACTGCACGTCCGAGTACGACGCGAACAACCCCTCGTCGCCGTCGGTGCGGATGCACACCTCCGTCGCCACGTCGCCGAACAACCCCAACGCGTACGCCCCGTCGACGAGGTTGCCCGCGTAGTGCGCGTGCGAGTAGGGCACGTACCGCCGGTGGGTGACGGTCAGACCGACCCGGGAATCACTCATGCCTTCGCCTTCTTCTCCGTGATCAACGCGTGCACCAGATAGCTCGCCACCTCGCCCGGCGTGGTGCCCCGGCCGAAGATCCGGTCCACGCCCAACTCGCCGGCCATCGTCTCGTCGAACCGCGGCCCACCCACGATCAGCAGCGGCCGCTTCCCGGCCGGCATCGCCTCGCGGAACGCCGCCGACATCTCCCGCGTGTTGTGCAGGTGCGCGTCGCGCTGCGTCACCACCTGCGACACCAGCACCGCGTCGGCCTTCTCCACCCGGGCCACCTCCACCAGCTCCGGCACGCTCACCTGCGCACCCAGGTTGGTGACCTTCAACTCCCGGTAGTACTCCAGGCCCTTCTCCCCCGCGATGCCCTTCACGTTGAGGATCGCGTCGATGCCCACGGTGTGCGCGTCCGTGCCGATGCACGCCCCCACCACCGACAACTTGCGCCGCAACCGCTGCTTCACCACCGCGTTGACCTCCTTGGCCGACAGCAGCGGGAAGTCACGCTCCACCACCTGCACCGCCGACAGGTCCACCAGGTGGTTCACCCGCCCGTACACCACGAAGAAGGTGAAACCCTCGCTCATCGGCTTGGCGTGCACCAGCATCGCCGGGTCGATGCCCATCTTGTTCGCCAACTGCACGGCCGCGCCCTCGGCCCGCTTGTCGTGCGGCACCGGCAACGTGAACGACACCTGCACCATGCCGTCGCCGGTGGTGTCCCCGTACGGCCGGACGATCTTCTTCTCGGCGGCCCCGCCGCCCGGCGCCGTCGCGCCGACCTCGACGGCGCTCACGCCGCATCCCCTTCCAGGATCTCCGTGGCCGGGTTGAAGTAGTCGGCCTCGTGCGCGGCCACCCCCGCCAGACCCTTGCCCCGGTCAGCCGGCCGCTTCATGATCCCGAACGTGCCCTCGGCGATCGCCGTCAACAGCGACTGCTCCCCGATGCGCTCCAGCAGATCCACCGCCTCACCGAGCACGCGGTTGGCCCGCTGCTGGATGAACCCGCCCGGCGCCGGCACGAAATCCTCGTGCAGCCCACCGGCCGCGCCCAGCACGTACCGCACGTTCTGCAGCGCGATGTCCCGGTCCGACAACCACGGCGTCACCACCGCCTCGGTCATCATCCCCACCAGCAGGATCCCCTGACCCGTCATCGTGCCCACCAGGTTGAAGAACCCGTCCAGCAGGTTCCCCCGGAACACGTCCCCCGTCATGTGCTTCGTCGGCGGCATCCACTTCAGCGGCGCGTCCGGGAACAACTCCCGCGCCAGCAGCGCGTGCGCCAACTCCAACCGGAACGACCCCGGCACATCCGGGTTGATCTCGAACGCGTGCCCCAGGCCCAACTGCCAGTCCTGCAGCCCCGCCTCGTGCGCGAAGAACTCGTTCAGCAGCTGCGACACCGTCACCGTGTGCGCCTCGTCCACCGCGTCCGCGGTGGTCAGGTAGTTGTCCTCACCGGTGTTGATGATGATCCCCGCCCGCGCGTGCACCTGCCGCGAGAACCGCTGGTCCACGAACGTGCGGATCGGGTTGATGTCGCGGAACAGGATCCCGTACATCGAGTCGTTCAACATCATGTCGAGCCGTTCCAGGCCCGCCAGAGTCGCCATCTCCGGCATGCACAGCCCCGACGCGTAGTTCGTCAGCCGCACGTACCGGCCCAGTTCCTTCGACGACTCGTCCAACGCCGCCCGCATCAGCCGGAAGTTCTCCTGCGTCGCGTACGTGCCGGCGAACCCCTCCCGGGTCGCGCCCTCCGGCACGTAGTCCAGCAGCGACTGCCCCGTCGACCGGATCACCGCGATGATGTCCGCACCCGCCCGCGCCGCCGCCTGCGCCTGCGGAATGTCCTCGTAGATGTCCCCCGTCGCCACGATCAGGTAGATCCACGGCCGCTGCTTCGGATCCCCGTACCGCTTGACCAGACGGTCCCGCTCGACGCGGCGCCGGTCGACCAGCCGGATTCCGGCCGCCACGGCCTTGCGCGCCGCCTTCCGCGCCGCCGTGGCCGCCTTCCCCGACGGCACCGCGAACCGCACCGACCCCGCCGCCGCCTTCTGCGCCAGCAACGTCACATCGGCGATCTGCTCCCGCGCCATGGCGTCGAACACCGGCACCGCCACCCCGTGCCCCAACCCCACGTCCGCGACCACCGCGTCGACGAGCCGGTTCACCCACGGAATGCCGTCCGGGTCGGCGCCGGTCACCCCCGCCAACCGCAGCACCGCCCGCTCCACCGACACCGTCGTGTGGCTGCGCGCCAGATCCACCACCGGCTGCCCGGCACGGCGCGCCAACTCCCGCGCCCGCGCCACCAACCGCGGATCCAGGTCAAGCTTGCCCGTCACACCGTCACCTCACTCCGGCCGGCGACGACGCGACCCGCGCCCCCACCGAACAACCCGCCACGCTCGCTCACGCCGACCCTTCCTCGTAGATCACGTCACCACGCAGCACCGTGCGCCGACACACCGGCAACGGCGTCGGATCCTCCGGACCCCGCGCCTCGATCTCCTCGGCCAACAACACCGGCAGACCCCGCTCCACCCCCGCCGGCGTCGACCACACCGCGAACGTCGCCGGCGCCCCCAACGCCAACACACCCTCGTTGTCCAGGTGCACCGCCCGCCACCCGCCACGCGTGTGCGCCGCGAACGCAGCCCGCACACTCATCCGCTGCGTCGGATTGTGGTGCCACACCGCCGCCCGTACCGAACCCCACGGATCCAACGGCGTCACCGGCGAATCCGACCCGAACGCCAACGCCACCCCGACCCCGTGCATCGCCCCCATCGGGTTCGACTCCAACGACCGGTCCAGACCCAACCGCGACTCGTACATCCGGCCCGCACCGCCCCACAAGCGGTCGAACGCCGGCTGCATGCTCGCCACGATCCCGTACTCCACGAACCCGGCGATCAGCCGCTTGTTCATGATCTCCGCGTGTTCCACCCTGTGCCGCGCCGACCGCACCCGATCCGTGCCCAGCTTCTCCGCCGCGCCCGCGAAACCCTCCAGCACCGTCGAGATCGCCGCGTCACCGATCGCGTGGAAGCCGCCCTGCATGCCGTGCGCCGCACAGTCCAACAGATGATCCCGCACCTGCTCCGCCGAGACGTACCCGTGCCCGCAGCCCCCGTCGCCGTCCAGGTAGTCCCGCGACACATGCGCCGTACGCGACCCCAACGCCCCGTCGGCGAACAGGTCGCCGCCCGCACCGACCGCGCCCAACTCCCGGGCCCGTGCCGCACCCAGCAGCTCACCCCAGTACCCGTACACCTCCGCCACGCCGTCGCCGGACAACGCCAGCAGGCCCGTGAAGTCCTCCTCGTCGGAGATCTCCGGACCACCGCACTCGTGCACCGCCGCGATGCCCAGCGACGCCGCGTGCGCCAACGCCGCCCGCTGCGCCGCCACCCGCTGCGCCCGCGTCACCGACGCGAACGCCGCCGCCCGCACCACGTGGTGCGCGTCACGCCGCAACCAACCCGACGGGTCGAACCCCACCGCCGACGCCGCCTGCGGACACGCCGCCAGCAGCGCCGCCGACACCAACGCCGAATGGATCGACGCCTGCGACAGGTACGCCCGCCGGCCCCCGGCCGCCCGATCCAGCGTCGCCGCATCCGGCAGCTCCGGCACCGGCCAACTCGACTCGTCCCACCCGTGCCCCAGCACCACCGCGTCCGACGGCAACCCCGCCGCGAACGCCGCCACCGCGTCCAGCAGCTCCCCCGCCGACCGCACCGCCGAAAGGTCCAGCCCCGACAACGCCAACCCCGTGTCGGTGGCGTGCACGTGCGAATCCACGAACGCCGGCGTCACCAACGCCCCGTCCAGGTCCACCACCCGGTCGGCCGCCGGCGCGTCCGCGTCCGCCCCCAACCACGAGATCCTGCCGTCGGTCACCAACAGGGCCGTCGCACTCGGATCGGCCGGACAGTGCAGCACGCCGCCGCGGTACAGAGTCGAGGGGTTCGTCATGACAATCAGTCTGCCGCCAACCGCGACTCGAACAGCGCCCGGACCCCCGGCTCCGACCGCAACAACCCCAACGCCAGCTCCGCGTGCCCCGGCACGTAGCCGTTGCCCACCAGCATCGTCACGTCCGCCGCCAGACCCTCCGCGCCCAACGCCGCCGCCGCGAAACTCGTCGCCATCGAGAAGAAGATCACCGTGCCGCCGTCCGCGGTCGCCAGCACCGCCCCGTGCTCACAACCCGGCACGTCCACGCAGACCACCGTCACGTCGGCCGGCGCACCCAGCGCCGTGGTCACCGCCGACGACAACGCCACCGGATCCCGCGCGTCCGCCAACGCCACCGCGTCCGCCAGACCCGCCGCCGTCAGCGCGTCCCGCTCCGCCGCCACCGGCACCACCCCGACCGTACGGCCGGCGCCCGCCCGCCGCGCCGCCGCGAGCGACAACGACCCGCTCTTGCCCGCGCCGCCGATCACCGCCACCCGCACCGGCGACGTGTCCCCCGCCCGCTCCCGGTCCGCCACGTGCCGCGCCACCACCCGCGAGGTCAACGCCGGCGCCCCGCACACGTCCAGCACCGCCAGGGACAACTGCGGGTCCAGGTCCGCCGGCAGCACCGCCGCGATCGACCGGGCGAACAGGATCGCGTACCCGTCGCACGGCACCTGCTCGCTGCGCCCGTCCCACCGCGCCAGACCGTCGAGGATCGCCAGCGGCGTCAGCGTCAGCGACACCAGCGTCGCCACCCGCTCCCCCGCCTTCAACCCCAGCGGGGAACGCCGCCCCGCCTCCTCCACCGTGCCGATCAGCATCCCGCCGGAACCGGTCACCGGGTTCTGCATCTTCCCCCGGGTCGACACGATCTCCAGCACCTCGGCGCGGACCGCGTCGCCGTCACCGCCGTGCTTCTCCCACAACTGCCGGAAGCTCGCCGCGTCGAGGTTCAACCGCTCCACCCGGATGCGGACCTCGTTCGCCGCGATCTCCGGGCGCGCGTCGAGCCGCCACGCCGCCTGCGGCAGCACCCCCGCCGGTTCGACAACGCGGTGCAGACCCACCGGTGACGTCACGCAGACCACCCCCTGTCAAGCCGCCCGAAGCCCCGGCCAGGGCTCGCGTAGCGGGAAAACTTCCGGCAGACTAATTTCTTCACCGGATATTTTCCAGTAGCCTTCGGAATCGCTGATCAACCGCACCACCCGAGGAGGGGTCGTGACCCAGACACAACCGGTGGAGACCATCCCAGCGTCCCGCCCCGCGCCGGTCGCGGTCCCCACCGCCGGACAGCCCTACGAATACCGCCGCGCACCCCTCGTCGAACCCGACTGGACCCGCTTCCCCGGCTGGCGCCACGTCACCCGCGACCAGTGGGAGAACGCGCAGTGGCAGCGCGTCAACTGCGTCAAGAACATCAAGCAGCTACGCACCGTGCTCGGCGACCTCGTCGACGAGACCTTCTACGCCGACCTCGAGGCCGACCAGAAGGCCCTGGCCACCATGTCCATGCTGGTGCCGCCGCAGATGCTCAACACCATGGTCCCGTTCGCCCCGATGACCACCGAGGCGCTCCTCGCCGACCCCATCCGGCGCTACATGATCCCCGTCGCCTCCGACCGGCGCACCGACTGGCCCTCCCACCCGTACGCCAGCCGCGACTCCCTGCACGAACACGACATGTGGGTCGCCGAGGGCCTCACCCACCGCTACCCCACCAAGGTCCTCGCCGAACTGCTCTCCACCTGCCCGCAGTACTGCGGGCACTGCACCCGCATGGACCTCGTCGGCAACTCCACCCCCACCGTCGACAAGCTCAAGCTCACCCTCAAGCCCGTCGACCGCTACGACGCCCACATCAGCTACCTCAAGGCCCACCCCGGCGTCCGCGACGTCGTCGTCTCCGGCGGCGACGTGGCCAACGTGCCCTGGAAGAACCTCGAGTCCTACCTGATGCGGCTGCTCGAGATCGAGACCATCCGCGACATCCGACTCGCCACCAAGGCGCTCATGGGCCTGCCCCAGCACTGGCTCCAGCCCGACGTCGTCGAGGGCCTCGAACGCGTCGCCCGCACCGCCGCCCGCCGCGGCGTCAACCTGGCCATCCACACCCACGTCAACCACGCCCAGTCGCTCACCCCGCTGGTCGCCAGGGCCGCCCAGACCGCCCTCGACGTCGGCGTCCGCGACGTCCGCAACCAGGGCGTGCTCATGCGCGGCGTCAACGCCACCGCCCCCGACCTGCTCGACCTCTGCTTCGCCCTCCAGGGCGAGGCGGGCATCCTGCCGTACTACTTCTACATGTGCGACATGATCCCCAACGCCGAGCACTGGCGGGTCCCGGTCTGGCACGCCCAGCAGCTCCAGCACGACATCATGGGCTACCTGCCCGGCTACGCCACCCCGCGCATCGTCTGCGACGTCCCCTTCGTCGGCAAGCGCTGGGTGCACATGCTCACCGAGTACGACCGCGAGCGCGGCATCTCCTACTGGACCAAGAACTACCGCACCTCGATCGAGTCCGCCGACACCGAGGCGCTCAACAAGCGCTACGCCTACTACGACCCGATCGACACCCTGCCCGAGACCGGGCAGAAGTGGTGGGCCGACCACCGCGTCGACGACTGACCCACCCGCACCCGCCACCCCCGGCGCCGACCACCGGCTCCGGGGGTGGCGCGTCTCCAAGCCACGACGGTTCACCCCGCTGTGCCGTACGCGTCGAGACGGCGGCCAACCCGATCAGTACATCATGAGATGTACTATCCACGGTGTGGAGACGTTGACGCACGGGCAGGTGTTGGCCCGCTTCGGTCATGCCCTGTCGGACCCAACCCGGGCGCGGCTGCTGCTGGCGCTGCGCGACGGGCCGGGATACCCAGCGGAACTGGCCGAACTGCTGGGCACAACCCGACAGAACCTGTCGAACCACCTCTCGTGTCTGCGCGGCTGCGGTCTCGTGGTCGCGGTGCCGCAGGGCCGCCGCACCCGGTACGAACTGGCCGACGCCCGGCTGGCACACGCCCTCGCGGACCTGCTCGGTCTCGTACTGACGGTGGACCCGGCCGCCTGCCCGAACTCCGACGAGCAGGGTTGCTGCTGATAAGTCTGCGCCTGATCACCGGCCGGGCCGTCGCGGACTCCGAGCAATCCCTGTTGTGCACCCACCCGTCCGCCGTCCTGCTCGTGGGCCTGGGGCTGAACCGCCTGCTCGGCCCCAGAGTCCCAGCTCAGACACCAGCCGCGAACTAGCGGTCAGAACTTCATGAGCGGCCTTCTTCGGCTGGCGGGGCACGGTCTTGGCCTTCTTCTCACGGGCGTCGTAGAGCTGCTGGGCGAGCGTGGCCTGGTTTTCGGTGAGTTTCGGGGTCTCTAGGCCGGTCGTCGTTGCACGGCGTCGGCGATGACCGCCGTCACGAGATTGTTGACGACTGACGTGGTAGGCGGGCCGGGGTCGCGGTCTGCGAACAAAAGATGCCCGCCACCGACCAGGGAGAGGGTGAGTGAGTCAATGTCGGCGTCGGCCGCGATGCGGCCCAGTTCACGCTCGTCGGCCAGATAAGCGGAGATCGCGGTCGTGGCCTGGGCGAGGATCGCGATGCCCCCTCCGGGCATGGCTTGCCGCAGCCGTGTGCGCAGCTCGTCCCGAAAGGTAATGAGCGGGATGATTGCGACCGGAATCGGCCCGAACAGGGTGGTCAGCGCGCTGGTGAGGTTATCGGCCACCGTGCCAGTGCCGGCGGACTCGCGCAGCGCACTCGCCTGCGTCTCAAGCTGCGCGGCCCGGTCGAGCACGAGGTCGGTGAGGAAGGCGTCGAAGTCGGTGAAGTGCCGATGCAAGACGCCTTTGGCGCAGCCGGCCTCGTCGGTGACGGCCCGGCTGGTCAGCCCGTTCGGCCCGTCCCGCAGCAGCACGCGTTCGGCAGCGTCGAACAGTTGCTGCCGCGCGTCGCGAAGATGCACCCCAGTCGGCACTCGCAGATCCTCTCGTGCGGTCAGCCCGCTGGCATCCGTTGCCTAGTGGGCGCGCGCCCACTAGGGTGGGCGCATGCCCATTCTACCGCGAGAACAACAAGAACCGTCCCCGGCGGAGCCGTATGAGGCTGCCCGGCGGATAGCCGAGTCGTTCGGCGTGGACGCCCAACGCTACGACCAAGCCCGGCCCGGCTACCCCGATGCACTGGTGGCGCGGATCGTCGCAGGGAGCCCCGGGCCTGACGTGCTCGACGTCGGCTGCGGCACCGGCATCGCAGCCCGCCAGTTCCAAGCCGCTGGGTGCGCCGTGCTCGGCGTCGAGCCCGATGCGCGGATGGCCGACTTCGCGCGAGCCCGTGGCCTGGAGGTCGAGGTGGCAGCCTTCGAAGCCTGGCAGCCAGCCGGCCGGACGTTCGACGCGGTTATCGCCGCCCAGTCGTGGCACTGGGTGGATCCGGTCGCCGGCACCGTGAAGGCGGCACGTGTGCTGCGTCCGGGGGGACGGCTGGCGATCTTCGGGCACGTGTACGAGCCGCCTGCCGAGGTGGCCGAACCGTTTGCCGCCGCCTTCCGGCGGGCGGCGCCCGACTCCCCGCTCAGCGGTCAACCGGCCCGACGTCCGCTCGACCTCTACCAGGCGGCATACGCAAAGTTTGCCGACAAGATCCGGGAGACCGAACAGTTCAAGGATCCCGAACAGTGGCAACTCGACTGGGAGCAGTCCTACACGCGCGACCAATGGCTGGATCTGCTACCTACTACCGGCGGCCTCACCCAACTCCGTCCCGATCAGCTGGCCGAGGTACTGGTTGCGGTCGGGGACGCCATCGACTCCCTGGGTGGGCGCTTCACGATGAACTACACCACCCTGGCCGCGACCGCCGTACGTGCCAGCGCCTCCTGAGTCTTCTCCCAGCGGTTCCGGGCCGCCACCAGGATCCTCTCGATCTCGTCATCCAAGGTCGACGGCCGGAACCTCAGCGCTTCCCGTTGTGGTGGTACTCGGCGGTCCGGCCCACCAGCGAGTACTTCCCGAACTCCTCGGCCGGGACGTTCACCAGCCCCGCCACGTACTCCACCGCGGCCGGCGGCACCTCCCAACAGTTCGGGGAACCGGCCCTCCATCTCGAAAAACGTCAGCAGCAGCGAGAAGCCGAGCCGCGTCGCCGCGCTCTTGTTCGCCACCAAGTCCCAGTCGCCGTCCACCAGAGTCCTCCAGCTCGCCAACAGCTCTATTGCGGCTGGTGTCCGAGGTGGGAGTTCGGGGCCTGCTCGGCTGGTCCTGGGCCGACCCGATCGCCGCGCCGGTCATCGCCGCCCCGGCGGTCAGGGAAGGCCGCGAAGCGTAGCGCGGTGACACCTGCTGCGCGCCCGCGCTCACCCCGGCCGGACCGGCGGCCGACAGCCGCACGGACGACTGCCGCGCCGATCGCCGATGGCGGCCGGCCTGGCACTCGCCTCCGTGGCGTCGCGGCGGCGCTCGCGCACACCTGCCGATGGGTGCCTCCTGGCGGCCGGCGGCGACCCACACGAGCGCGCCCGCGCTGATCACCACTGGCGCCGCGCCGCCAGACATCGACCGTCAGCGAACGGACGGCACGCTACGGGCCGGACACCACGGAGATCAAGGCCGCAGCTTCTCAAGCCTTGCTCCGGGCTGGAAGCTGCGCTCCACCGGGGCCGGCCGTAGCTTCCGGCGAAAGCCAACGACTACGTGTTCGCCGCCTGATGATCCACCCTCATCTCGGTACAGCCTTTGCTGAATACATTGGGTGCTGTATGGTGCGGGTGTGGAGACGTTGACGCACGGACAGGTGCTGGCGCGCGTCGGCCATGCCTTGTCTGATCCGGTGCGGACCCGGCTTCTGCTGGCGCATCGCGAGGGGCCGGGGTATCCGGCGGCGTGTCCGGCCGCGCCCGAGCAGGGATGCCGCTGATGGCCACCCCGATCCGGTCGGCGCCCGCCGGGCCGCCGGCGACCCGGCGGGCGGTGCTTGCCCGACGGGTGCGGCTGCTGGTCGCCGCGACCATCACCTACAACGTCGTCGAGGCGGTCGTGGCGACCACCGCGGGGACTCTCGCGTCGTCGACGGCACTGATCGGCTTCGGGCTGGACTCGGTCATCGAGGTCGTCTCGGCGACCGCCGTGGCGTGGCAGTTCTCCGCCGCCGACCACGAACGCCGCGAACGCACCACGCTACGGATCATCGCAGTGTCGTTCTTCGCCCTCGCGGCCTACGTGACGGTGGAGTCAGCGCGGGCCCTGACCGGCGCCGACCGAGCAGAGCACTCCACCGTCGGCCTGGCCCTGGCCGCGCTGTCCCTGGTCGTGATGCCGGTGCTGTCGGCCGTGCAGCGCCGCACCGGCCGTGAACTCGGCTCCGCCTCGGCGGTGGCCGACTCCAAACAGACCCTGCTGTGCACCTACCTGTCCGCGGTGCTGCTGGTCGGCCTGGCCGTCAACGCGTTGTTCGGCTGGTGGTGGGCCGACCCGGTCGCCGCCCTCGTCATCGCCGCCGTCGCGGTGAAGGAAGGCCGCGAGGCGTGGCGCGGGAACGCCTGCTGCGCGCCGGCCACCACAGTGTCCGCCGTAACCGCCCCCTCCGCGCCCGTGAACGGCTGCGGTGACGACTGCTGCGCCGGCAAGGAGTGAGCCGATGGCCGCCATCGCCCTACTGATCTACCTGTTCGCCCTCGGACTGGCGTTCGGGTGGCGCAGCCTCGCGCAGTGGCGCCGCACCGGCGACACGGGACTGCGGCTGGACGCCGGACCGGCCGGCACGCTGCGCTGGTGGGCCAAACTGCTGTTCGTCCTCGCGCTGCTGCTCGGCACGGCCGGCCCGGTCGCCGCGCTCGCCGGCATGAACCCGGTCGACACTCTCGACCGGCCCACGACGCGGATCATCGGACTGGTGCTCGCCGTCGCCGGAATGATCGCCACCCCGGCCGCGCAGACAGGCATGGGCACCTCGTGGCGGGTCGGGGTCGACCCTGGCGAACGTACCGACCTGGTCACCGGCGGCGCGTTCGCGCTGGCCCGCAACCCGATCTTCACCGCGATGATCGTGACGAGCCTTGCCTTGGCCCTGATGGTGCCGAATCCGATTTCCCTCGCCGCCACCGTGGTCCTGGTCGTGTCGATCCAGTTGCAGGTCCGCGCGGTCGAGGAGCCATACCTCGCCCGCATGCACGGCGCCGCCTACGCCGCCTACGCCTCGCGGGTGGGCCGGTTCCTGCCCGGCATCGGCCGCCTCGCCAAACCCGCCAAGGTCGCCGGCCGCCGGTAGGAGCCGTCCCCGACCTGACAGGTACGGAGACGGTGGCCGGTCAGGCCCGGCCACACCCGGACCGACCGACTGCACGGTGGCCACAACAGGTGGCCGACCGGGGAGCCACGGTGGCGCCGGCCCGGCCCGCCTACCGCGCCCGGTTCGACCACGCGATCGGTCCACCGCCAAAGAGTTCCTGACCGAGCTGCCTCGGCACGCCTGCACCCCGGCAAGCGGCGAGCCACCCCGGAGCAGCGGCGACTACCTGCCTGGCATCGCCCACCGCACCACGCCCAGCGCCACCCAACGGTGCCAACGAGGAAGGACACCACAGCACATGAAGGTCTCAAAGTTACGGCTGCTGGCCGACGCCCGCTCCGCGAAGGCCGGCGGCGAGCAGGCGATGGCCGCCCGGCAGCGAGCCCGCCTGGCCGAGCTCGTGGCCTGGGCACGCACCCGCTCGCCCTACTACCGGCACCTGTACCGGGGCCTACCGGCCGGGGCGAACGACGTGGCCCTGTTGCCGGCCACAACCAAGAGCGAGCTGATGGCCGCCTTCGACGACTGGGTCACCGACCCGGCCGTCACCCTGGCACAGGCGCGAGCGTTCGCCGACGACCCCGCGCGCATCGGGGAACCGTTCGCCGGCCGCTACACGCTCACCACCACCTCCGGCACCACCGGCACGCACGGCATCTTCCTGCAGGACGCCCCCGCGCGCGCGGTGACCTCCGCGATGATGGCGCGGATGCTGGCCAACTGGCTGAGCATCCGGGACGTGGCCCACATCATGCGCGGCGGCACCCGGATGGCGCTGGTGGCGCCGGTCGGCGGGCACTTCGCCTCCACCGTGGCCGCTGCCCGCCTGCGCGGCCGCTCCCGCGTCGCCGCCTTCAGCGTGCACCAGCCGCTGGACGACCTCGTGGCCGAGCTCAACGCGTTCCGCCCGACGGTGCTGGCCCCGTACGCCAGCATCGGCGCGCTGCTGGCCAGCGAGGCCGAGGCGGGACGGCTGCACATCAACCCCGCCCTCGTGACGCTCAGCGCCGAAGGCCTGCCCACCCCGGAGTACGCGCGCATCGCGGCCGCGCTCAGGGCGAAGGTGCGCACCAGCTACGCCTGCAACGAGTGCCCGTTCCTCAGCTACGGCTGCTCCGAAGGCTGGATGCACGTCAACGCCGACTGGGCCATCCTCGAGCCCGTTGACGAACAGCATCAGCCGGTGACGCCCGGCAAGCCGTCGCACAACGTGCTGCTGACCAACCTGGCCAACCACGTGCAGCCGATCCTGCGCTACGACCTCGGCGACGCCGTCCTCGCGCGCCCCGACGCCTGCCCGTGCGGCAACCCCGGTCCGGCCGTCCGCGTCCAGGGCCGTGCCGCCGACCTGCTCACCTTCCCCCGCCCCGGCCCGGCGGGGGAACAGGCGCCGGTCATCCTCGCCCCGCTCCCGCTGGCCACGCTGCTGGAGGCGGTACCCGGCCTGGAACTGTTCCAGATCGTCCAGACCGCGCCGACCACACTGCGCATCCGGCTGCTCCCCGCACCCGGCGCCGACCCTGACGCCCTCTGGCGCCAGGTCGAGACCCGCATGCGCGACCTGCTGGCCCGCCACGGCCTCGGCCACGTCGCCATCGAGCGCGCCAGCGAGCCGCCGCAACAGAACGCCGGCGGCAAATACCGCGCCGTCATCCCTGCCGCCGCGCCCACCTCCAGGTCCGCGGTCGACACCCCATGACGATTACCACGACAGCCTCGCCCACGACGCCCGCGACCTTCCAACCAAGGTCAATTGCCTAGTCGTTGCATCTTCGCTGGAAGCTCCTTGTTGAACGTCTGCCGGTACTCGAAGGCCAGCCGGGCGACCCTACGGCCGGGCCCCGGACGAGATGACTGCCCCCCCCGGGTGCGGCCGGGGGGGTGCACTAGTGCCGGGGCCCCGGGGGATGCGGGCATGGGCTCGCGG